>DATFMD010000120.1:0-8853 GCA_035267125.1 Nitriliruptoraceae bacterium
GACGCGCGTGGAGCGCGGTTCGGGCACCGATCCTAGGGTCTGCTGCGCCGGCGTGTCGTCGTGGCCACCAGCACCGTCAGCCGTACAGCAGGTCGAGCACGGGCTGGGCGAACAGGATGCCCACGACGACACCGAACGCCAGGTAGGGGCCGTAGGGCACGCGACTGGCGATGCGAGCCCTGCCGGTCACGACCAGTCCGACCATCACCACCAGTGACACCGCCACCGTGGCGTACAGCCACACCAGCACGGAGCCGATCCCCAACCAGCCGACCGTGATGCCGATCGGCAAGCCCCACTTGATGTCGCCCATGCCGATGCCGGGTTGGCCGCGCAGCAGTTCGTACACCAGCGACACGGCCAGCAGCCCGCCAGCCAGGCCGAAGCCGGCGACCATGGCCAGTCGCCACTGCGACCACTGGCCCGACGTCGCGGCCAGCACGGTGACGACGGCCAGGCTCCACAGCGCCAGGGGGTGGGTCAGTCGATTGGGGATGATGCGATGGGCCAGGTCGATGGGTGTCGCCACCACCGCCGACCACAGCACGGGCAGCACCAGCAGGAGTTGCAGGCCGGGATGGACGGCCACACCGGCGACGAGGACCCCGATCGAGGCCACCTCGACTGCCAGCAGGGTCCGGGGAATCGTCGCGGCACACGTCGGGCATCGACCACGATGCTGGAGCCAGGACGCGAGCGGCACGACCCGCGACCAGGCAACGGGGTGGGGTTCGGGGCCCACGCAGCAGGGATGCGGTGGCGTCCGCACGGCCTGGTCTCGCGACCACCGCACGACCGCAGTGGTGGCGAGGTGTGCCGACACGACGGCCATCACGGCCACGGCCGCCCACGTCCACGCAGTCACGTCCGGTCTGCCAGTGCGTGGCGCGCCGCGGCCGCCATGGCCTGGCGGTCCGGGTGGACGCCAGTCCAGATCTCGAACGCCGCCGCCGCCTGGTTGACCAGCATCTCCAGACCACCGATCACCCTGGCGCCTGCGACTTCGGCGGCCACCAGGAAGGGTGTTCGAGCCGGGTTGTAGACCAGGTCGTAGGCAGCCTGGTCGGGGCGCAGTCGCATGAAGGCGTCGGGCAGCGGCTCGCCCGCCAGCCCCAGCGGCGTGGCATTGACGACCAGGTCGGCAGCCGCGACCGCCGCCGGTCCCCCGGCAAGGTCGGACGAAGCCAGCTCGGCCGCTGCCGGCTCGGCACCACCGTTGCCGGCGAATTGCGCGACCAGGGCAGCCGCCGCGTCGCCCCGGCGAGCCACCACGGTCACTGCCCAGCCGATCCGGGTGAGCGCCACGACGACGGCCCGCGCGGCGCCCCCTGCACCCACCACCACCGCGTGTCCCGCGGCCAGGTCCGTGGGCAGTCCCGCCAGGAACCCGGACGTGTCGGTGTTGTGGCCGTGCAGCCCGTCAGCCGCCACGACGACCGTGTTCACGGCACCGACCACGGCGGCTTCGTCGGTCAGCGTTGCACAGGCCCTGGCAACGGCCTGCTTGTGGGGCACCGTGACGTTGACGCCCACGAATCCGAACGCGTGCAGGCCACCCAACACGACCGGCAACGAGTCGGCCTCCACGTCGACTGCGACATAGGCGAGGTCAAGGCCCGCAGCCGCCAGGGCGGCGTTGTGCATCGCCGGGGAGAGCGAATGCCCGATGGGGTGGCCGACCAGGCCCAACAGGCGCGTTCCCGTGCCCGGCCAGTCCTTGCGCCGGGCGCCACCGAGGGCATCGTCGGTGCTCACTCGCACTCCCCGACGGCGCGGTAGGCAGCCACGTTCACCTGGTGTTCCTCGAAGGTGTCGGCGAACACGTGGGAGCCGTCGCACTCGTCGCTGAGCACGTAGAACGTGAACGTCACGTCCTGCGGTGGTGCGAACGCCACCTGCAATGCCTGGGCGCGCGCACCCGAGATCGGGGTGGGTGGCAGGCCATCCACCTCGTAGGTGTTGTAGGGCGAGCCCTCGGCGCTGCCCGCGGTCGCGACGGCGTAGTCACTGGCTGCGTCGATCTGCAGGCGCATGCCGTCGTCGATGCGGTTGCGGATCACGGCGGCGATCAGCGGTCGGTCTTCCGCGACGCGGGCCTCACGCTCGACCAGGGACGCGATCTTGAGGGCGTCGTAGCGACTGACACCCGCGTCCGCTGACGCCGTCACCTCGGCCTCCGGGATCTCGGACATGACGGTCCCGGTCTGGTCGATCAGGCGTTGCAGGACCTCGGCTGGGGAGGCATCCAGTTCGAAGTCGTAGGTGGCCGGCCACAGCAGGCCCTCGAAGGCCTCGTTGGTCTCGGGCAGTCCCTCCGCGGGCACCCAGTCGGGCAGGACCAGCGGCGAGCCTTCGGGATCGAACCGGTACAGGTCCAGGGCGTCCGAGTACGTCGTGACGTCCCATCCCGTCTGCTCGGCCAGGCGCACCAGCGTTTCGTCGACGCGCAGGCCCTCCGGAATGGTCACCCGCAGCACCTGGGGACCCGCCTCGATGACGTCGGTGACGGCGTTGGCCTCCATGCCGGTCTCGAGGTCGTAGTTGCCGGGCGCCAGCTGGGTCGCGATGCCGCGCGTGTTGACCTCGGCCAGGAAGTCACCCGCCGCGACCACACCCTGCTCGTCGAGGCTGTTCGCGATCGACTGCCCCGACTGGCCCGGTGAGATGACGAACTCCACCGCCACGCCGGGTTCGACGGGTTCGGGCAGCGCGACCTCGGCGACCTTCTCGACGCCCACGACCAGCGCCCAGATGCCGGCAGCGATGGCCGCGACGAGCACGACCGAGAAGATCTTGGAACCGCGACTGACTGCCATCATCGACCTCGGGAGGTTCTCAGTGCCTCGAGCACGCCACGCAGGATCAGGCTGGCGGCCACGCGATCCACGACCACGCGGCGACGACGACGCCGCAGATCGGCGTCGAGCAGGACGCGCTCGGCCTCGACCGTCGAGAAGCGTTCGTCCCACAACAGCACCGGCAACCCGGTGTCGTCGGCGACCTGCTCGGCCACGACACGGCACCGATGGCCGGCACTGCCTTCGCGGCCCTCCATGGTACGCGGGTAGCCGACCACGACGGCGCAGGCCCGTTCGTCTCCAGCAGCGGCCGCGACCGTGGCCGCGACGTCGTCGATGTCGGTCGCACCCGGGACGGTGTCCAGCGGCACCGCGACCAGTTGGGCGTCGTCGCTCACTGCCAGCCCGATCCTGACGTCACCCACGTCGACGCCCAGGAGTCGCCCGGCCGTCGGCAGGCTGGCCAGGCCGGCACTGCCGATCGCAACCTCAGCCACCGGTGACCTCACGTGCAGTCTCGGTCGCCACGGCCAGCGCGTCGGGCAGGCGCTCGCCATCGCGTCCCCCGGCCTGCGCCAGGTTGCCGCGGCCACCGGCGCCACCACCAACCACCTGCGCCGACGGCCGCAGCACGTCGCTCGCCTGGATGCCGGCATCGACGAGGTCATCGGTGACGGCGCCCACCAACTGGGCCTTGCCATCATCCGTTCGCGTGCCGACCACGACGACGCCCTTTTGTCCCAGGTGGCCACGGATCTCACCCGCCAACTGGCGCAGTCCGTCGCCGTCGGCACCCTCGACCTCCACGGCGACCACGGCGAGTCCGTCGCTGTCGCGAGTGGCCGATGCCGCGAGGTCCGCTGCCTGGGATGCCAGGCCGGCGCTGGTCACCCGGGCCAACTCCTTCTCGGCGTCCTTGAGTCGCTGGATGAGCCCTGCCACCCGGTCGACGGCCTCGTGGGACCCGACGTTGAGGGTGCGCGCAACCTGCTCGGCCACCAGCCGCTCGTTGGTCAGGTAGTGGTAGGCGTCCATGCCGGTCAGCGCCTCGACCCGTCGGGTGTTGGACCCGATGGACTCCTCGCGGGCGATGACGATGGTCCCGATCTCGGCACCACGGGGGACGTGGGTGCCGCCGCACAGTTCCTTGGAGAACTCGCCGATCGACACGACCCGCACGACGTCGCCGTACTTGTCGCCGAAGTTGGCGACGGCGCCGGCCTTGCGGGCGTCGTCCAGGGCCATGACCTCGGTTCGCACCGACGGATCGCGCAGGACGCGCTCGTTGATCGTGCCCTCGATGGTGGCCAGCTGGTCGTCGGTCAGGGCCTCGAAGTGGGGGAAGTCGAAGCGCAGGCGCCCGGGGGTCACCAGGGATCCGGCCTGCTGGGCGTGCTCGCCCAGGACTTCCTTGATGGTGGCATGCAGGACGTGGGTGGCCGAATGGCTGCGGGCGGTGGCGACGCGCCGGTCGGGGTCGACGGTGGCGACGACGTCCTGCCCGGTCGCGATCTCGCCGGCGTCGACGCGGGCGCGGTGGGCGTACAGGCCCGGCAGGACTTCCTGGGTGTCGGTCACGGCCAGGCGGCCGGTCGGTGTCTCGAGCATGCCCGCGTCACCGATCTGCCCGCCACCTTCGGCGTAGAACGGCGTCACCGGCAGGACGACCTCGACGATGTCTCCCTCGGTTGCCTCGTCGCGCAGGCCGGCTGCGGTGACCAGCGCCCCGATCGCGGACTCCGCACGCTGCTGGGAGTAGCCGACGAACTCGGTGTTGGGGACGATCGCCGCCGCCTCACGCCATGTCGCGGTTGCGATGCCGTCACGGGACCCCTTGGCCGCGGCCCTGGCGCGCTCCTGCTGGGCCACCATCAACTCGTCGAACCGGTCACGATCGAAGTCCAGGCCCGCATCGTGGGCGATCTCGACGGTGAGTTCGACCGGGAACCCGAAGGTGTCGTGCAACTGGAACGCGACGTCGCCCGACAACGGGGCATCGTCGTCGAGATCGGCCACTGCCTCGTCCAGCATCGACAGGCCCGCCGACAGGCGTGCCCGGAACCCGGCTTCCTCGGCCTCGGCCACCCGGAGCACCAGTTCGCGCTGGCGCTGCAGCTCGGGATAGCCCGGTGCCATGACCTCGATGACTTCGTCCAGCAGGTCGGGCACGACACGGGCGTCGGGAGCGGTGATGCCCAGCAGGTGGGAATGGCGCACGACCCGTCGCAACAGGCGGCGCAACACGTAGCCCCGCCCTTCCTTGGCCGGCAGCACCCCGTCGGCGATCAGGAAGGCCGTGGACCGGGCGTGCTCGGCCATGACCTTGAGCGACACGTCGGTGTCGGCGTCGTCACCGAACTCGACGCCGGTGATCTCGCTCGCGCGCGCGAGCAACGGCACGAACAGGTCGGTGTGGTAGATCGTGGGCACGTCCTGGATCACCGTGGCGAGCCGCTCGATCCCCAGGCCCGTGTCCACGTTCTTGGCCGGCAGGTCGCCGACGATCGTGCCGGTGTCGTCGCAGACGAACTCGGTGAACACGAGGTTGTAGTACTCCATGAACCGCTCGTCGTCGACCGCTGGACCCCCATCCTCCCCGAACTCGGGTCCCTTGTCGTAGAAGAACTCGCCGGAGTACCCGGCCGATCCGGCCACGCCCGTCCACCAGAAGTTGTCGTCGCCGAGTTGCTGGATGCGCTCGCGGGGAAGGTCGGTCTCCTCCAGTGCCAGCGCGACGGCCTCGTCGTCGTTGCGGTGCGCGGTGAACCAGATCCGTTCGGGGTCGAGCCCGAAGTGGTTGACCGACAGGTCCCATGCCCAGCGGATCGCCTCGCGCTTGTAGTAGTCACCGAAGGAGAAGTTGCCCAGCATCTCGAAGAACGACAGGTGACGCGCCGTGCGGCCGACATTCTCGATGTCGTTGGTGCGCACGCACTTCTGCCAACTGGCCAGGCGCAGGTGGGGAGGCTCGGCGTCGCCGGAGAAGTACGGCGCGAACGGCAGCATGCCCGCGATGTTGAGCAGGACCGAGGGGTCCTGGGGGATCAATGGTGCCGACTCGACCACGAGGTGGTCGTGTTCCTCGAAGAAGTCGAGGAATGTCTGGCGGATCTCGAACGTGGACATCGCGGACACGACGGGCCTTGGGACAGCGGGAAACGTGGAGGCCAATGCTATCGCCGCACACTGCCGCGCCCGCCTACCGTCACGTCCCATGGATCCTCTCGCGCTGCCCCGCCTCCTGTCGCCGGGTGATCGGGTGCGCGTGGTTGCGCCGGCCGGACCGGTTCCTCCCGCCCGGCTCGAACGCGGCCTGGCATGGTTGCGGTCGTTGGGCCTGGACGTCGTGGAGGGTGATGCCCTGCGTGCTCGCAGCGGTCACGGCCTCGACTTCGTCGCTGGTGATGACGATCAACGCCGCGCAGACCTGGTCGACGGACTGCTCGACCCGGCCACGCGAGCGGTGATCGCGGCACGGGGGGGTGACGGGACCCCGCGACTGCTCGATGACCTGCCGTGGAAGGAACTCGCCCGTGCCGAGCCGACGATCGTTGCCGGACTGTCGGACCTGACCTGCCTGCACCAGGCCGTGGCCGCCAGGCTGGGATGGGCATCCCTGTGGTCGCCGATGCCGGGCACGCACGTGCTGGGAGGTGACGACCCCGACGAGTGGTCCCGTGCCGGCCTGGCTGCCGCGCTCGGTGTGGGTGCGCCACGGGGTGTCGACCTCGTCGGCACGACACTGCGACCAGGGGTCGCGGTCAGTGCCCCGCTCGTCGGTGGCACGATGGCACTGCTGTCGGCCATGGCAGGCACTGCCGGCTGGCAGCCGGCCACCGGCGCCATTGCGATCCTCGAGGACGTCGGCGAGCGCGCCTACCGAATCGAGCGGTTCCTGACCCACCTCGAGCGTGCGGGCTTCTTCGACGGCTGCCTGGGGGTGGCGTTCGGGGACCTGACGGACTGTGCACCGCAGGCGCAGGTCGAGGCCACGATCGCCGACTTCGTCGGCCGGCTGGGACTGCCGGCCGTCGGCGGTCTCTCGTTCGGGCACGGCCCGCGCCAGGCGTCGCTGTGGTTGGGGCGGCCGGCCACGCTCGACCCCGCCACGGCGAGGCTGCACCAGGCACTGCCCACCTGACCACGCCCGCCCCGGATCGCCCCGCTCCGCCTGCACCTGCCACCAAGGGACCACCACATGGCCACCGTGCTGTTCGACGTCAACGAGACCCTGCTGTCACTTGCCCCCGTCACCACCGAGGTCGACGACCTGCTCGGCGCCGGGACCACGCCGCTGTGGTTCGCGCGCCTGCTGCATGCGTCGTTGGTGATGAACCACGTGGGACTGCGGGCGTCGTTCGAGGAGGTCGGCGCGGCCGAACTGCAACGCGTTGCGGCGTCACGGGGCCTCGAGGTGGACCACGACCGTGCCGTGGCGATCAGCGCCGGCCTGCGCCGACTGCCTGCCCACGACGACGTCATGCCGGGCCTGGCATCGTTGCGGGCGGCGGGCCACCGGCTCGTGGCGTTCACCAACGGCGCCAGCGACGCCGTCGCGGACCAACTCGCCCATGCCGGCATCGACCGGGAGTTCGACCAGGTGGTCTCGGTCGATGGGGGGCCGACCTTCAAGCCCGATGCCGGGGCCTATCGCGCGGCCGCCGCACAGGTGGGCGAGCATGGCTCCGCCCTGACCATGGTCGCCGCCCACGACTGGGACATCGCCGGTGCGCGCAGCGCCGGATGGCACACGGTCTTCGTCCAGCGCGACGGCCCGACATGGTGGCTGCCGTTGCCACCCGGGCCCACCGTCAGCACCATCGGCGACGTCGGGCAGTACCTGTGATCATCGTCGATCGGCCGATCTGGCACGCCCACGATCGGCGCTGGTCCCACCTGTGCAGCGACACGTCGTTCGACGAGTTGCACGCCTTCGCTGCCGAGTTGGGCCTGCCGGCGCAAGCATTCCACCGCGACCACTACGACCTGCCGGACGTGCGGTTCGACCAGGCCGTCGCGGCCGGCGCCACCGTCGTGTCGGCCACCGAACTGGTCCGCGCCCTGCGTGCTGCCGGCCTGCGTCGTCCGCGCCGGCGCCACTGAGCACGGCCGACGGCCAGTTCACGCCTCCAGGGCATGCAGTTCGCGTTCGATGTTGACCACGGCCTGGCGCGTCCGTGCCTGTCGGTCTGGCCGCTCCCCCACCAGGAACCCGTGCGCGTCCATGCGGGCACGCAGGTGACGCAACACCTCGGCTCGACCCTGCCGCCAGGTCGCCTCGTCGAGGTGGGCGTACTCCCGGCGCACATCCTGCACGTAGCGGTCGTAGCGCGGGGGCGGACTGGCCAGGATCCACAGGTCGGCGTCGACGACGAGCGCGCCGAGCGCGTCATCATCGTCCACCTCGTGTTCGGCGGTCAGCAGCACGAGACGCACGACGGTCGCCACCAGTTCCTCGGCCACGAGGCCATCGAGGTCGACGCGTGCCCGATCGGCCGAGGCCAGTTCGTTGTCGTCGCGCTCCGGGTCGTACACCACGTCGTGGATGATGATGGCTCCGGCGAACGCCGGCGGCACCGCGCCTTCCAGTCGTGCCACCTCGACCACCATCTCGCGCAGGTGCTGCGTCGTGTGGTACCGACGATGGCCTTCCCGGTACGCGTCCAGGGCATCACGGACCGCAACCGCAGTCGGGTGGGGATGACCGCCGGCATTGGCCAGCGGATTGCCCAGGCGCCTGGCGAGGCCAAGGAGTGACTGATCGACCATGCGGGTGATCCTGGCAGTGACGAGTCACCCATGGTGCCGGGTGTGCCACGACGATGCCGCCCCGACTGGGCACCCACCTGGCCAGCGGGCTCAGGCCCCCGTCGACCATCGCGCCTGGTGCCAGGCCCAGGCGCTGGCCACGATCTCGTCGAGGGACGTCACGCTGGGTGTCCAACCAAGCTCACGGCGGGCCCGGTCCGACGACGCCACCAGGACCGATGGATCCCCTGGCCGCCGCTCCTCGATCCGTACAGGGAAGTCGACGTCGGTGACGCGCCCGGCGGCG
>DATFMD010000121.1:0-4745 GCA_035267125.1 Nitriliruptoraceae bacterium
GCGTTGGCCCGCCGCCTCCTCGACGATCCCGTCCTGGCCGTGGTGCCCTACAACACCGAGGCCGGACTGTTCCAGGATGCCGGGATCCCGGCCGTGGTCTGTGGTCCCGGCAGCATCGGGGTCGCCCACCAGCCCGACGAGTACGTCGAGGTGTCGCAACTGGCCAGGTGCCTCCAGATGCTGGACCGACTCGTGGCCGAGTTGTCGACGCCTGCCTGAGGGAGGGGCGGTCGAGGGCGTGCGGCGCATCGTGTCCGGGGTCGTCAGCTGTCCTGGGGCACCACGACGACCGGTCCACGGGCGGCGCGAATGCACCGCTGGCTGATGGATCCGAGTCGGCTCATCGCGCCGACCTCGCCGTGGCGGCCGACGGCGAGCTCCGACCCGGTCCGGGCCGCATGGGCCGCCAGCACCTCGTTGGGCGACCCCTCCTCGACGACGAGTTCGACGTCGACGTCCACTCGTCCCGCCTTCGCCGCCCGGACCACGGACTCCAGCGTCTGTGTCGCGACGTCATGCGCCCGCTGCTCCATGGCGGCGACGGCGCTGCGGGACAGGCCCGCCACGCTGTCGCGTGGTGACGACTCCAGGATGGATCGATAGGCGTGCACCGCCACGAGTCGACGCTGTGCGGCCGCGGCCACGTCCAGTGCCCACGCCAGCGCGGCGCCGGCGCCGGTGGTGCCGTCGACTCCCACGACCAGGGGGCGGTCGCCGCCGCTGCTCCCGTCACCGCCGTCACCGGTGTCGGCGACGTCGGGAACGACCGCGACGGGGACGGGAGCGTAGGCCGCCAGTTGGTGGCTGACCGAGCCCAGGACGAGTCCGGTGAAGCCTCCCCGTCCGCGCATCCCGACGACGAGCAGGTCCGCGTCACCACGCTGTTCCAGCACCGTGCGCGCAACGCTGCGACCGACGATGGGGACGCACGACCCCGTGACCTGGTCGGGCCCGTCGTCGCTCGCGCCACGACGAGCGCGGGCCTCCCGAGCCAGGACGTCACCGTGGTCGGGCGTGTGCTCGCCGTCACGGTCCACGTGCAGGACGCGCAGTGGCACCGCGTGTCGACCAGCGGTTGCCAGCGCCCAGTCCAGTGCCCGTTCGGCATGGGGTGATCCGTCGACGGCGACCAGGACCTCGATCATGGCAGTGCCCTCCTCAGGTCGTCACGGGATCCCGTGACCCGTCGGCCACGGGGTCGAGCGGCTTCGACACGACAAGGTGCAGCGCGACGAGGCCCGCGATCGAGACGATCATGGCGATCCACCACGGCACGCCGAAGCCGACCGGCAGCAGTCCGCCCACGATGGCCACGCCGCCGGCGACCAGGGCATAGGGCGCCTGCGTGCGGACGTGGTCGACGTGGTCACACTGGGACGCCAGCGAGGACAGCACGGTGGTGTCGGAGATGGGTGAGCAGTGGTCGCCCCACACGGCGCCGGCAAGGATCGTCGAGACCGACGCGTACAGGATCGGCATGCCGGCGTCGCCGGCCATGTCGTTGTTGCCCAGGATCGTCCACGTCAGCGGGATGGCCAGGGGCATGAGGATGCCCATCGTCCCCCAGCTGGTGCCGGTGGCGAACGCGGTCACCGCCGCCAGGACGAACAACAGGGTCGGGATCGCCCACACTGGCACGGTGTCGCCCAGTGCCGTCGCCAGGAACCCGGCCGTGTTGAGGGCCTCGGTCTGCGCCGACAGCGCCCACGCCAGGGTCAGGATGATCAGCACGAACAACACGGACTTGACCCCGGCGAACCAGGCGTCCACGACTTCATTGAGACTCAGCAGCCGTTGCGCGAGGCTCATGACCACGGCCACGAGCACTGCCAGCAGGGACCCGTACATCAGCGACCCGTAGGCGTCGGCTGACCCGACGATGTCCTGCAGCGAAGAGCCCTCCCCGGTGACGAACAGCGCCGCCATGGTGACGCCCACGAGGACCAGGATCGGGACGATGGCGTTCACCAGGCGGTGCGGTACGCCGTCCTTGGGCTGCAACTCCTCGTCCAGCTCCTCGGGGTCGATCGAGGAGTCGCTGCGGACCAGTTCTCCGGTCTCGGCGGCGCGCCGCTCGGCATGCCGCATCGGACCGTAGTCGCGACCCGTCCAGGCAACGGTGAACACCAGGACCATGGCGAGGATCGGGTAGAACCGGTACGGGATGCTGCTGATGAAGACGGAGTACCCCGACTCGTCCAGTCCGATCTGCTGGATGGCCGCGTCGATCAACCCGACCTCGAAGCCGATCCAGGTCGAGATCAGGGCCAGCGACGCGACCGGGGCCGCGGTCGAGTCGACGATGTAGGCCAGCTTCTCGCGCGAGATCCTCAACGCGTCGGTGACCGGCCGCATGGCGTTGCCGATGACCAGCGTGTTGGCGTAGTCGTCGAAGAAGATGACCAGGCCGAGCCCGGCCGTGGCGGTCTGGCCTCGCCGCCGTGTCTGCGCCCAGCCTGCGACGGTCTTGACGATCCCGGCCGTCCCCCCGTTGCGTGAGATGATGCCCACCATGCCCCCGATCAGCATGGTGAACACGGCGATGGAGATGTGCCCCGTGTCGGCGTCCGGCGGGACCAGGGCCTCGAGGACCCAGACGTTGGGGACGTCGAGCAGGGCACTCCACAGCCCCCCGACACTGAAGCCGTACGTCGCCCAGCCCCCGATCCAGACACCCAGGAACAGCGCCGGGATCACCTGGCGGAACGCCAGTGCGATCACGATCGCCACCAGCGGCGGCAGCAGCGACGTCCATCCGGGGATCGTGCCCGGCACGATCTCCTCGACCGGTGCCCCGTCCGGCGTCGCCACCAGGGCAGGTTCGCCGTCGACCAGGACCCGGATCGTCGGGTCCGCCGACGAGGCGGTGATCGAGGCGACTGCCGCCTCGTCACTGAACTCCAGCGCCTGCGTCTCCCCGTCCACTTCCAGTTCGACACCCGTCGTGACGTCCTGGGTCGCGACGACCGCGACCTCGGTCGGGATGTCCACCAGCAATTGGCTCGGCACGTCCACCACGAAGGCTGCCTCGTCGGCCTGGGCGCCGGCCACCGTCGACCATGCCCAGGCGACCATGGCCACCATCGCCGCCAGCAGCACCATGGTGGCACGGGACCAGCGTCTGGCGCGCAAGGTCCGCGGACGGGATGCGAACGAAGACCTCAGCATGCGCTGTCCTTGGTCGAGCGATGGTCACCGTAGACGCAACGTCACGGAGGTCGTGGCAGTTCGAGCCATGGATCCTGGTCCGGTTCTCGACCGGAACTCGGCCCGGCGCGTCCCGACCGGGTGGACGGGCACCACCCATCGGCGAGTTCGAAGGATCGCGTACCCTGCATGGTCGGGCTCGGTCAGCGAGGACCGAGCTTCGCCCGTCGAAAGGGACCTGCCGTGCTGGTCGAACAGTTGCGTGGCCCCGAGGACATCCGGAACCTCGACGATGCCGAGTTGGCCGAGTTGGCCCACGACCTTCGATCCAACATCATCGGTGCGGTGGCCCGGGTGGGTGGCCACCTCGGGTCCAACCTCGGAGCCGTCGAACTGACCCTGTCGTTGCATCGGTCGTTCGAGTCGCCGGCCACACTGCTGTTGTGGGACACGGGCCACCAGGCCTACGTCCACAAGATGCTGACCGGGCGGGCCCCTCTGTTCGACACGTTGCGCCAGGACGACGGCCTGGCCGGCTACCCCCAGCGCAGCGAGAGCGACCACGACGTCATCGAGAACTCGCACGCGTCGACGGCGCTGTCATGGGCATGCGGCATCGCCGAGGGGCAGCGATTCCTGCCGATCGACCAGCGGCGCGAGGTGGTGGCCGTCGTCGGGGACGGTGCCCTGACCGGTGGCATGGCCTACGAGGCACTCAACAACATCGGCCACGACCACACCCCGGTCACGATCGTCCTCAACGACAATGGCCGCTCGTATGCCGAGACGGTGTCACGCCTGTCGACGCAGGTGTCGCGCGTGCGCATGGATCCGCGCTATCGGACCTGGCGCGCGCGGTTGGACACCATGGTCGAGCGGATGCCGGCGGTGCACCGCCTGACCGGCGCCTCACTGCGCGGCCTCAAGCACGCGGTCGGTGACGCGCCCGCCCTGCAGGCCTTCGTCGAGGCGTTGGGGGTGCGCTACCTCGGCCCGGTCGACGGTCACGACATCGCCGCGATGGACACGGCGTTCGAGGCTGCTGGCCGCTTCAGTGGCCCCGTGTTGGTCCATGTGCTGACCGAGAAGGGCAAGGGCTACGAACCTGCCGAGACCGACCCCGAGAAGCGCCTCCACGACACGTCGCCGTTCGATCCTGCCACCGGCGAGGTGACCTCGACCAAGCGTCGTTCCTGGACTGCGGCCTTCTCGGACGCGCTGATGGACGTGGTGGAAGACGTTGACGAGGTGGTGGCCATCACGGCAGCGATGCCCGGGTCCACTGGCCTGCTGCCGGTTGCCGAGCGCCACCCGGGTCGGGTCATGGACGTCGGCATCGCCGAACAGCATGCCGTGACCTCGGCGGCCGGCCTCGCGTTCGCCGGGCGCATCCCGGTGGTCGCGATCTACTCGCCGTTCTTCCCACGCGCCTTCGACCAGGCCAACCTCGACGTCGGCCTGCACGGCGAGCACGTCGTCTTCGCCTTCGACCGCGCCGGCATCACCGGCCCGGACGGACCGAGTGCCCACGGCGTGCTCGACCTGGCGCTGTCGCTGCGCGTGTCCGGCATGACCGTGCTGGCGCCGTCCTCGGATGC
>DATFMD010000122.1:0-2754 GCA_035267125.1 Nitriliruptoraceae bacterium
TTCCCGTCGGCCGTGCACATCGCCTGTGCCCGCACCGCCGTCGACGTCACGATCCCGGGCCTGGCCCACCTCGCCAGCGCGTTGCGGGCCAAGGAGGAGGAGTTCGCCGACGTGGCGAAGTCCGGCCGCACCCACCTCATGGATGCAACGCCGGTGACCCTGGGCCAGGAGTTCGGGGGCTGGGCACGCCAGGTCGAGTTGGGGATCGAGCGCATCGAACGGGCGCTGGGCAGCATCCACGAACTGGCGCTGGGCGGCACCGCCGTGGGTACGGGCCTCAACTGCCCGCCGGGGTTCCCCCAGGCAGTGATCACCGCCATCGCCGACCGCACCGGCATCCCCTTCGTCGAGGCCGCCGACCACTTCGAGGCCCAGGGGTCGCGCGACGCCCTGGTCGAGTTGTCCGGCGCGCTCAAGGTCGTCGCCACGAGCCTGATCAAGATCGCCAACGACATCCGTTGGCTGTCGTCCGGCCCGCGGACGGGGCTGGCCGAGTTGTCGTTGCCCGCCATCCAGCCGGGTTCCTCGATCATGCCCGGAAAGGTCAATCCGGTGATCCCCGAGGCGGTGCGCCAGGTGGGTGCGCAGGTGATCGGCAACGACGCCGCCGTCACGGTGGGCGGCCTGTCGGGTGAACTCGAACTCAACGTCATGATTCCGATGATGGCACGCAACGTCATCGAGTCGCTCGAGTTGCTCGGACGGGTGTCGCGCCTGTTCGTCGACAAGTGCCTGGCGACCACCGAGGCCACCGATCGCGGTCCGGAACTGGTCGAGCGGTCCCTGATGGCGGTGACCGCACTCGTGCCCGAGATCGGCTACGAGCGTTCGGCGGCACTGGCCAAGAGCGCCCACAAGCAGGGCCTCACCCTGCGGGAGGTGGCCGTGGCCGACGGTGTCGACGAGGCGGTGCTCGATCGGGTGCTCCACCACCGGCGCATGGCCGAGGGCGGCATTCTCTAGGCACCCACGCCGAGTCGGCCCACGCCCCACCGAACACCGACCCCGAGTTGGTGGACCTGCTCGTCGTCGAGCTGGGAGCCGTCGGCGGACCGGACGACGAAGACGTCATCGACCATGTCACCGCGAGTGACGATCTGGGCCGTCACGATGTCCAGGCGCAACTCGGCCAGGGCATCCGCGATCGTGAACAGCAGGCCCAGTCGGTCACCGGTGCGAATGCGTACCGAGGTCCAGGGTGCCTCGGGCTGGACGTCCATCGCCACTTCCCGTGTCGTTGCCGAACCAGCCTCGCGGGCGGCAGCATCGACGGCTGCACGCAACGCCACCCGCCCGGCAACGGCATCCACGAGTTCCCCCTCGAACCGGGCCCACCACGATGTCGACACGCCCACCGGTGCCACGACTTCGAAGGTGTCGACGGCGATCCCGTCCGTCGTGGTGTGCGCGCCTGCCGACACCACCTGGCCACCGATCAGCGAGACCACGCCCGAGACCTGCGCGAACAGCCCGGGAGCATCAGGCGTGACAACGTCGAGTTCACGCCCGGTTGCATCGCCGCCCGGCGTCGGGGTCACGCGAGTCCGGACCTCCCCAGCCGCCAGTGGACTGCGCAGCATCAACAGGTGACGCGCCACGGTGCGTGCCGCCACCGTGCCGATGTAGCGCGGGGTGAACCTGGCGAGGTGGCGATCGAGGTCCTCTGGCTCGATCGCCAGCCGCCTTGCCTCCCGATGGGCAGCGTCAACGTGCGTGGCGCGTGGGGTCGCGCGCTCGTCGGGCAACTGTGGGGTCACGGGAAATTCCGGTGGCTCGAAGCGGGAGTGCGGGTGTCGTCGTCGGTCGGCGACGGCGAGGTGTCCGGGGGTGCACGGTGCCCTCGGTCAGCGATGTACGAGTGTGCCCGAACGGCGTCGACGGGAGCCACCTCACCCATGACAACATCGGCAATCGAACACCCGTCAATTAGTGGTGCCGAACCATCAAATAGCCCCCGGAAGTGGAGAACTCCCGTGCGATCCAGTGGGACACCCTGTTCTTTTGGTCACCCCAATCGGCGAAAACAGGTGGCCGCATTCCTCCCGGCTTGGTACAGTTGAGGCTGACGATCTGCCCCGATCGTCGCGCATCATTCATCCGCCTTCTTTTCGCGGAGATGCGCACGGAGCGTGTGAGCCTCCCCAGCTCCCGTTCCCACCGGTTGACGCACATCCCCCCGCGCGTCCCGGTCTCGGACCCCCGGTCTTCGGACCGGGGGTCCGCTCGTTGTGCGACGAAACCTCGACGGAGCCGGCTGGGATGCTCCGAGCGCAGCGAGGAACTCCAACGCGGCCGAAGGCCGCGCCTCAGCCCAGGCGCGCGATCATCAGCTGTGCGGCCTCGGACGGGTTCATGGCCACGGCGATGCCCATGCCTTCGAGAATCTCCTTCTTCTCGGCGGCCGACTCACCACCCGGTCCACCCTCCTTCACGATGGCGCCTGCATGCCCCATCTGCTTGCCCGCGGGAGCCTCGTAGCCAGCGATGTAGCCGACAACGGGAGTGTCGGGGATGTTGTCGCGAATCCACTCACCGGCCTTCTGCTCCTCAGATCCACCGATTTCGCCGACGAAGGCGATGGCGTCGGTGTCCGGATCGGCCGCGAAGGCCTGAATCACGTCCAGGAACTGTGTCCCGATGACCGGGTCGCCACCGATGCCGACGCAGGTGGAGATGCCGATGTCGGCCTGGGCGAGTTCGTGCATGATCTGGTAGGTCAGCGTGCCGGAACGCGACACGAGACCCACTCGGCCC
>DATFMD010000123.1:0-2708 GCA_035267125.1 Nitriliruptoraceae bacterium
CGGCTCCGCTGCAATGCGACGAAGCCGGCTCGACGACTGGCTTCGATACCAGAAGGAATTCTGGTACTACGTGACCGTGGGAGCATGGGGACCTCTACCGACGCAGCCACCGGAACCGCCCGGCTCCGCTGCAATGCGACGAAGCCGGCTCGACGACTGGCTTCGATACCAGAAGGAATTCTGGTACTACGTGACCGTGGGAGCATGGGGGCCCCTGCCGACGCAGCCACCGGAACCGCCCTCGTAGGGCGCGCAGGCCCCGGCTACGCCCTCCGGGGCCTCGAGAACGCTACGGCCCGCGGAGTTGGGAGCGCAGCGAGCCCTCGACCCGCTGAGCTGGAGTTCCGAGCGCAGCGAGGACACTCCATCGCGGCTGGAAGTGGTCCGCCAACGGAGCGTTCAGACCGCTACAGCCGCGCTGGAGTTGCGAGCGCAGCGAGCACACTCCAACACGGTCGCCAGCATGCTCCCAGCGCAGAATGTCTGTTCCTACGACCGTGCCTTGTCAGTCCTGTTGGACGTGGCATCGGACGGGCACAGGTCGGCGACGACGCAGGTACCGCACTGCCGGTTGCGGGCATGGCAGACACGGCGACCATGGAAGATCAGCAGGTCCGACACGTCCAACCACCGGTCCTGTGGGAACAGGCGCATCAGGTCGCGCTCGATCTTGACTGCCGTGTCCTGCTTGGTGAACCGCAACCGGCGTGCCACCCGCGTCACGTGCGTGTCCACCACCACGCCCACGTGCTCGCCCCAGGCGTTGGACAACACGACGTTGGCGGTCTTGCGAGCCACGCCGGGCAGCGTCGTCAATTCATCCATGGACCGCGGCACCCGTCCATCGTGCTCGGTCACGAGGATCCGAGCCGTGGCCTGCAGGTTCTTGGACTTCTGGCGAAACAGCCCCAACTGCCCGACGAGTTCCTCGAGGTCCGCCCGGGTGGCCTCGGCCATGGCGAAGGCATCGGGGTAGGCGGCGAACAGCGCCGGCGTGATCTCGTTCACCTTCACGTCGGTCGACTGCGCCGACAGCATCGTGGCCACCAACAACTGGAAGGGACCGTCGAAATCCAGCGCGATCACGGCATCGTCGTGTTCGGCTGCAAGGGCATCGAGGATGACCGGGGCACGACGAGTCTTGCCCGACAGGGCGGTCAGCCCGGGGTTCGGCTCGGCACCGGACCCGCGCGGCGAGTCAGCATCGGCGGGCACGTCGTCAGCGGTCATGCCGTCGACGATAGCGCTCCCGGGCGTTCCTCCTGGGCGGCAGGCAGGTGGGCGCGAAACACCGATCCGGTCCCCAGCAAGGACTCGACTTCGAGACTCCCGCCGTTGCGCACGACCGCGTGGCGGACCATGGACAGGCCCAGTCCGGTGCCTCCCGTGGCCCGTGATCGCGCGACATCGACCCGATAGAACCGTTCGAAGACCCGCTCCATGT
The DNA here is from genome assembly GCA_035267125.1 of Nitriliruptoraceae bacterium. Taxonomy (GTDB): domain Bacteria; phylum Actinomycetota; class Nitriliruptoria; order Nitriliruptorales; family Nitriliruptoraceae; genus Salsipaludibacter. The sequence goes on from DATFMD010000123.1 coordinate 1,445, forward strand.
CGGCCCTGGGAATCCCGATGCCGGTGTCGGCGACCTCCAGGACGACCGGCCACCCCGGCGTCACCGTCACGGTCACCGTGCCTCCGGGGCGGTTGTACTGGATCGCGTTGGAGACCAGGTTGCGCACGGTCAGGCGCAGATCTTCCTCCTCCATCATCACCCAGACCCGTTGCGGCACGTCGAGCGTGATGGACACGTCCGACTCGGCGGCCAACGACTCCATGTCCGCCGCCTCGTGGCGGAGGACATCGACCACGTCCACCACTTCCCGTGCGACCTCGGAGTCGTCCTCGAGTCGACGGAGGTCCAGCAGGTCGTGGACCAGTCGAACGAGGCGCTGGGATTCGTGGTCGAGACGTTCGACCAGACCAGGCATGCGCTCGGGGCTGGTGTTCACGGTCACGACCAGCGCCTCGGCAAGCGCCTGGATGGCGGTTGCCGGAGTCTTGAGTTCGTGGGACGCGTTCACGACGAAGTTGCGACGGATGTCCTCGATGCGCCGCTCACGTGTGCGGTCGACCACCAGCACCAGGCGCTGGTCGCCCACTGCCACGATGTTCGCGCGCACCTGTCGCCCCGCGACGTCGGCATCGACGGTGATCACGCCTCCGCCCGGCGACGTCCGCCGGACGGCGTCGGCCAGTTGCGAGTTGCCCAGGGCGGCCAGCATCGTGGTCCGCTCGCCGTCGGTCGGCACGCGCAGCAGTTCACGCGCCGCGTCGTTGGCAGCGACCATGTAGCCATTGCCATCGAACAGCACGGTGGCGGACGGCAACGCCTCCACCAACTCACGACGCCACGGCAGGTCGGCCTGCATCGCCGCCATCCACTCGTCGATGCCACGTCCGGTCTCGTCGAGCAACTCGGCGATCTCGCGCAACTCGACCAGGCCGCGACTGCTGACGGTTCGTGGCCGAGTGCCGTCGGTCCAGCCTCGCACCTGCCGCTTGACGTCGGCGGTCTCGGCAGCAAGGAGTGATCGGACCCACCACGCCACCGCCGCACCGGCGAACGCGCCGGCGACGATGCCGAACGCCCATCCTCCGGTGGAGCCTGCCACGACCGTCACCAGGACCACGAGCGCCAGGCCGACGGGCAACCGGATCATCGTCGGCTCATCGCGCAGGTGGCGACCGCGTTCATCGATCGGCGAACTTGTAGCCGACACCACGCACGGTCAGGACGCGCGACGGATCGGCCGGGTCAACCTCCACGCGGGTCCGCAACCTGCGGATGTGGACGTCGAGCGTCTTGGTGTCGCCCA
>DATFMD010000124.1:0-4907 GCA_035267125.1 Nitriliruptoraceae bacterium
GATCCGAAGTTGCTGGCCGAGTTGACTCCCCTGGTGCGAACCATCGAGGCCGACGGCGACACCTGGGTGTGGCACCTGGCCGGCATCCACGGCCTGGGCATGGAGGTGGCACCGGTGTTCACCGAGTCGATGGTGTTCACCCCGATGGAACGGATCACCTACAGCCATGCGCCACCGCCGGGGACTCGTGAGCGGGCCGGTGCCGCGGGCTGGTACGAGCTGGCCGACACGCCGACCGGCACCCACCTCGAGATCCAGATCACCATCCACGTCGACCTGCCGCTGCCACGAATCTCGGCGCCAGCCGTTGAACGGATCATGGCCGAATCGATGACGCGTGCGGGCGATGCCTTCGCCCGCAACCTGCTCAGCCACCTGGGCGCGTGACATCGGAGTTCCTCGCTGCGCTCGCAACGTCCAACGCGCGTGAAGGGCTCAAGAACAAGAGAGGGATGACAACGGAGCCACGGGGTGGCACACTGCGGGCACCAGAGAGAGGAGGTGGTCCACTTGAACGACAGTTGTCTTGACGGGACCCTGGAGGTGGCCGGGCGCTAGCGGCGCTTCGCCAACACCGCCGCTCCCCCACACGGGGAAGGTGGCGACTCCAACCCGGACCACCGGCTCGTGAGGTTTGAGGAACTGGTCCCGCCTGAACGCACCGAGGACGTCGGCTTGATCGACGCCCCCGTCGTCACCGCCTCTCGAGGAACACCGCACCACGTCGGGCCCGACCATTCGGTCGGGCCCGACGCCGTCGTTGTGGGGTGGCGACCGGACTGCGACGGATCGGGCCCGATTTTTGGGATGGTTCCCGCAGCAACCTCTTGTCGATCTATAGTCGGAAGGTGCGTTGCAGCATCGCAACGCAGAGACCGACCGGGAGCACGGCCTTGAGCAGCACGACTGCAGAGAATTCGACCTGGACGAACGTGCGTACGCGTGTCCAGAAGTTCGGCACGGCGTTGTCGAACATGATCATGCCCAACATCGGGGCGTTCATTGCCTGGGGTTTGATCACGGCGTTGTTCATCGAGGTCGGGTGGTTCCCGGTGCCTGAGTTGGGCGGGTTTGGTGAGAACGCCGATGGTGTGGCCCATCTGGGTCTTGTCGGGCCGATGATCATCTACATGTTGCCGATCCTGATCGCGCACTCGGGTGGTGCGATGGTGTATGGCACGCGGGGTGCGGTGGTTGGCGTGATCGCGACCATGGGTGTGATCGTTGGTTCCGACATTCCGATGTTCATCGGTGCCATGGCGATGGGGCCGCTGGGGGGGTGGGTGATCAAGAAGTGGGACGGTCTGGTGCATCACTCGATCAGACCCGGGTTCGAGATGTTGGTGAACAACTTCTCTGCGGGGATCCTGGGAGGACTCCTGGCGGTGTTCGGGTTCTACCTGGTCGGGCCGATGGTGACGGCGTTCAGCGATTTCGCAGCGGAGGTGGTCAACACGTTGGTCAACAATGGGCTGCTGCCGCTGACGTCGGTGTTCATCGAGCCTGCCAAGATCCTGTTCCTCAACAACGCCATCAACCATGGCATCCTGACGCCGTTGGGGACCGCCGAGGTCGCCGAGACCGGCAAGTCGGTGCTGTTCCTGCTGGAAGCCAACCCCGGACCGGGTCTGGGCATCCTGTTGGGCTACTGGATCGCGGGCAAGGGCGTGGCCAAGGCGTCGGCCCCGGGTGCCATCATCATCCAGTTCTTCGGTGGTATCCACGAGATCTACTTCCCGTACGTGCTGATGAAGCCGATCCTGGTCCTGGCCGCGATCGCTGGCGGCATGACTGGTGTGTTCGTCAACGTGACGTTCAACACCGGGTTGGTGGGTCCGGCCGCACCGGGATCGATCTTCGCGGTGTGGGCCGTGGCTGCGCGTGGTGACATCTTCTGGGTCACCGTGTCGGTCCTGGCGGCCGCAGCCGTGTCGATGCTGCTCACGATCTGGTTGTTGCGCGTCACCAAGGACATCGTCGATGACGACCTGTCCGATGCGACGTCGAGCATGGAGGACATGAAGGGCAAGAAGTCCTCGGTTGCGGGTGCACTGGTCGGCACCGCCGCGATCGCGGAGCACGGACCGATCAACCGCATCGTGTTCGCCTGCGACGCAGGGATGGGGTCATCGGCCATGGGTGCGTCGCTGCTGCGTCGGAAGGTGCACGGTGCCGGCTACGACGATGTCGAGGTCACCAACAAGGCCATTTCGGACCTGCAGGACAACTGGGACCTGGTGGTCAGCCACAAGGACCTGACTCCGCGCGCGGCACAGAAGACCGGGTCAGCCGTCCACGTCTCCGTCGACGACTTCATGAACTCGCCCAAGTATGACGAGATCGTCGAAATGATCCGGGCACAACGCGAGGGCGGCGGAAGCGGCGGGACGGCAGCAGGCGCAGCGGCAGGCGGCGCAGCCGGTGCAGCGACCGCGGTCGCGACCGCGCCGGCCGAGACCGAAACGCACCAGTCGGGCCCGCCCGTGCTGACTGCCGACCGCATCGTCCTGGACGGTGCCGCGGGCAACAGCGAGGGCGCCATCGACGAGGCCGGAGCCATGCTGCTGCGCGACGGCGCGATCGAGGCCTCCTACATCGACGCCATGCACGACCGCGAGCGGTCCGTGTCCACGGCGATGGGCAACGGACTGGCCATCCCGCACGGCACCAACGAGGCCAAGGGCATGGTGCAACGCACGGCCATGACCGTGACCAAGTACCCGGGCGGCATCGACTGGGGCGGCAAGCCCGTCACCTGGGTGGTCGGGATCGCCGGCAAGGGCACCGAGCACCTCAGCCTGCTGGCGTCGATCGCGGGGATCTTCACCGATGACGACGAGCTTGCCAGGCTCAACGCGGCAACCACGTCGGACGAGGTACTGGCGATCTTCGAGCAGGCGGTCGAATGACCACTGCCGTCCACTTCGGCGCCGGCAACATCGGGCGCGGGTTCGTGGGCCTGCTGCTGGACCGGGCAGGCCACGAGCTGGTGTTCGCCGATGTTGACGGCGACCTGATCGCTGCGCTCGGCACCACCGACAGCTACGACGTCAACGAGGTCGGCAGCGACCCAACCACCCACACCGTGGACGGGTTTCGCGCCGTGCACTCGGCCGAACAGGCCGAGCAACTGGTCGACGAGATCGCGGCAGCCGACATCGTCACGACCGCGGTCGGAGCGCACGTGCTGGCGTTCCTGGCCGGCGCCATCGCCGACGGGATCGCCGCCCGGTCCCCCGATGCGCCTCGCCTGGCCGTGCTGGCCTGCGAGAACGCCATCAATGCCACCGACATCCTGCAGGGCCACGTCGAGGAGGCATGGGCCGCGGCAGGCCACGACGGCGACCTCCACGACCGTGCACTGTTCGCCAACACGGCGGTCGACCGCATCGTGCCCGACCAGGAACCGGGACTCGACGTCGCCGTCGAGCCCTACCTGGAATGGGCCGTCGACCGCACCCCATTCGAAGGGGCCGAACCCGACATCCCCGGCGTGACCTGGGTTGACGACCTCGAGCCCTACATCGAGCGCAAACTGTTCACGGTCAACACCGGACACGCCACCGCGGCATGGTTCGGCCATGCCGCGGGCATCGAACGCATCGCCGACGCCCTGGCCGACGACGACGTCGCAGCCAAGGTCCGGGCCGTGCTGGACGAGACCGCCGCACTCGTGGTCGCCAAGCACGGCATCGACCCGGACGTGCAATCCGCCTACGTGGACAAGATCCTCGGACGGTTCGCCAACCCCCACCTGCCCGACACCACCGCCCGCGTCGGACGCGCTCCGATGCGCAAGCTCTCACGCAACGAGCGCTTCACCAGCCCGGCCTCCCAGCTGGCAGAGCGCGGCATGGACCACCACGCCCTGGTCGCAGCAATGGGCGCAGGGTTGGCGTTCGACGCCGACGACGACCCCGAAGCCGCCGAACTGGCACGACTGCTCGACGAGTTGAACGCCAACGAAGCCGTGGACCAGATCATGGGCATCTCCGACGACCACCCGCTGCATCCCGACCTGGTCACCCTCGTCGCGACACACCAGGCCGACTGACCCACCCGACGAACGCTCGACACCCACCCGGTGCGCGAACCTCCGTCAACCGGCACGACCACGGGCCACCGACACGACGTCGGTGGCCCGAATGGTTGGTTCACGAGGTCGCGTCGGTCAGCCCGAGCACCCCAACGTGGGGCCGCAGAACGAGCCTGCGAGTTCTGCAACCTGACCTCGCGCCCCCCAGGGCGCGAGGTCAGGCGTCGTCATCCTCCACGAGGTCACGCGAGGCAGCGGGGTCGAGCGGCACCGATGGTGACGCCGACGTCGAGATCGCGACCGAGCGCAGGTACCGACCCTTGGCCGATGCCGGGCGCTGGCGCAGCAACTCGTCCAGCAACGCCATGTAGTTGTCGAGCAACTGGTCGGCGGAGAACGAGGCCTTGCCAAGGACGGTGTGGACGTTGCCCTGGCGGTCGGTGCGGTACTCCACCCGACCGGCCTTGATCTCGGTGACGGCCTTGGTCACGTCCATGGTGACCGTGCCCGACTTGGGGTTGGGCATCAGGCCACGAGGACCGAGCACCTTGCCAAGGCGACCGAGCTTGCCCATCTGGTCGGGCGTGGCGATGATCGCGTCCAGTTCGTCGATCAACTCACCCGACTGGAGGCGCTCGACGAGGTCGTCGCCGCCGACGTAGTCGGCACCGGCCTCTGTCGCCTCGGTGGCCTTGGCCCCGCCGGCGACGACGGCGACCGTGGCGGTCTTGCCGATGCCGTGGGGCAGGCTCACCGAGCCGCGGACCATCTGGTCCGCCTTGCGCGGGTCGACGCCGAGCCGGAACGAGCAGTCCACGGTCGGGTCGTAGGTGGCGGCGTTCATCTCCTTGAGGAGGCTGAACCCCGTGTG
>DATFMD010000125.1:0-2830 GCA_035267125.1 Nitriliruptoraceae bacterium
GTCGGCGCCGGATTCACCCAACAACGTGCCGCACTGGGCACACCGTGACCGCTGCGCGGCATTGAGGGATCCGCAGGACTCGCAGGTCACCAGGTCCACGTCTCCCGTGGTGGCGATCACGGTCGTGGCAGCCGACTCCGTCGCAATGTGGTCATCGACGTCCGTGGACGTCGGCTGGTCGTCCACCGGCACGTCGGACAACTGCCCCGAAGCCGGCCCGCTGCTCGCGCCGCACACCCCACAGAAGTTGTCGTCGGGCCCGATGTCCTCCCCGCAGGTCGCACAAGTCGCCACCCCGTTCTCCCTCGCGTTCGTCGTCGTCCTGGGCGCAGCCTATTGCCTGGGACCTGCACACCCCGGCATGACTTGGTAGCGTGCCGCGCATGGAGCACAACGTGGACTTTGCCCGGTGGTATGGCGTCTTTGCCAGCCCCGGGCCGCGCGTGCTCTGAACCGACAAACCACAACGCGCCAGCCCCGGGTCACAGCCCCGGGGCTTCTTCGTTGACACGAGGGCACTCCCAGGAGGCCCACCGGGAGGGTGCCATGCCCACGGAGGACACAGCAATGGTCGTCGTCATGCGACACACAGCAACTGACCGGGACATCGACAAGGTCGTCGAGGCCGTCTCGGAGGTGGGAGGAGAAGCCTTCGTCTCCCGCGGCAAGAACCAGACGATCGTGGGGCTGGTCGGTGACCTTGCCCAGTTCGCCGAGATGCCCCTGCACGCCTTCCCCGGTGTCGACGACGTCATCCGCGTGTCGCGCCCCTACAAACTGGTCTCCAACGAGACCCATCCCCGTCCCTCCACGGTCTGGGTCGACAACGTGCCCATCGGCCGTGACACCTTCACGCTGATCGCGGGACCCTGCGCGGTCGAGACCGAGGACCAGACTGCCGCCGCCTGCCGCATGGCCCGCGACGCCGGTGCCCTGATCCTTCGCGGTGGCGCCTTCAAGCCCCGGACCTCCCCCTACGCCTTCCAGGGCCTGGGCGAGAAGGGTCTGGACATCCTCGCCGGGGTGGCGTCGGACCTGGACATGCCCGTGGTGACCGAGGTGGTGACACCAGCCGACGTGGACGTCGTGGCCGCCAAGGCGTCGATGCTCCAGATCGGGGCACGCAACATGCAGAACTTCCAGTTGCTGCGCGAGGTCGGGATGGCCGGCAAGCCGGTGCTCCTCAAGCGCGGGCTGTCGGCGACGATCGACGAATGGGTCATGGCCGCCGAGTACATCGCCCACCAGGGCAACCTCCAGGTCGTGTTCTGCGAGCGCGGCATCCGCAGCTACGAGCCTGCCACGCGCAACACCTTCGACGTGTCGGCAGTGCCCGTCGTGCAGTCGCTGAGCCACCTGCCGATCATCATCGATCCGTCCCACTCCGGGGGCTCACGTGACCTCGTGCTGCCCCTGACCAGGGCCGGGATCGCGGTCGGCGCCGACGGTGCCATCGTGGACATGCACCCCCGTCCGGAAACCGCACTGTGCGATGGCCCCCAGGCGCTGGTCCGCGACGACGTCGCGCGCCTGCGCGAAGCCGTGTCCACCCTGTCTGCAGCGGTCGGGCGCGAGATCCCGACACCGCGTCGCGAGTCCGTTGCCGCCGACGGTGCCTGGGGCCGCGCGGGCGTGTGACCTGCCGAGTCACCGCGTGCGGGGCCGCGCCGGCCTCGCTCGTCACGCCGTCGATGCGTGGGCACGCGCCCATTCCCACAACCAGTCGTGCAGGTCGTCTCCACCGGCGACGAGCACCGGCCGGTGCCACCCGGCAATGTCGCGGTCGAAGCGACTGACGCGTCCGCCTGCCTCGCGGATCAGCACCTCACCGGCCGCCCAGTCCCAGTGGTTGAGGCCGAACTCGACGAAGCCGTCAAGGCGACCGGCAGCGACGTCGGAAAGGTCGAGGGCAGCCGCCCCGGCACGCCGGACGTCGCGCACGCGACCCACCAGGTCCGCAACCTCCGGTCCCTGGACCTCCCGCACGGCCCGGTCGTAGTAGAAACCGGTGCCGACGAGGGCCATGGTCGGGTCAGGCATCGTCGACACTGCCACGTCGACGCCATCCCGGTGACTGCCGCGACCACGCACGGCCCAGCACAACTCGTCGGCCATCGGGTCGAACACCACGCCCACGACACCACCATCGTCGTCCTCGGCGGCGATCGACACGGCCCACCGACGGATCCCGTACGTGAAGTTCACGGTCCCGTCGAGCGGGTCGACGACCCACCGCAGGCCGGTCGTGCCGGATCGATCCCCCACCCCCTCCTCCCCCACGAAGCCGTCGTCGGGACGGTGCGCGATGAGGTGCTCGACGACCAGGCGCTCGCTGGCCCGGTCTGCGGCGGTCACCGGATCGGTGGGCGTCGACTTGGTCTGCCATTCGATCCGGCGACCGGCGTGGTCGACGAGCACGCGTCCGGCGGCGCGCGCCACGTCGATCGCGACGTCCTGAAGTTGGTCAAGATCCCACGTCACCGTGTCTCCCTGGTTGGTCGCTGCCGCCGGCATGGTCGCGGTCGACCCGGAATAGTGCCAACTCGACACCGGTTGGATCCAGCACCCGATCCGACAGGACCAGTCGATGGCAGACGCACCCACCACTTCGTCCACCTCATCGTCCGCGGCTGGATCGTCTCCGGAACGAGACGCCGACCTCACCGACCGGCAGTGGCGGGAACGACTGACCCGCCAGCAGTACGACATCCTGCGTCGCAAGGGCACCGAGCGCCCCTTCACCGGGGAGTACTGGGACCACTTCGCCGACGGCACCTACCAGTGCGCCGGGTGTGGTGCCGAACTGTTCACCGGCGACACCAAGTTCGAC
>DATFMD010000126.1:0-2554 GCA_035267125.1 Nitriliruptoraceae bacterium
CTGGATCGCCAGCAGACCGAGGTTGTCGCGAACGACCACCTCGACGCCAGCGCCGAGGTTGGCACGCAGGTGCGCAATGTCGATGTCGGCGCGTGAGGCGTTGGCGACCACGCGGACCAGGTCGTCGGCCACCCGGGTCGCGATCAGGTCGTCGATGACGCCGCCGTCCTCGTTGGTCATGACCATGTAGCGCGAACGTCCGATCGCGAGGTCGGTGACGGCGGATGGCGTCAGGGTCTCGAGGGCCGTGGCGGCGTCGGCACCCCGCAGGTCGACGACGGCCATGTGGCCGACGTCGAACAGGCTGGTGGCGGCCCGGGTGTGGAGGTGTTCGTCCTTGGCGGACTCGTACTGCACCGGCATCGACCACCCTGCGAAGTCGACCATCCGGGCACCGGCGTCGACGTGGAGGTCGTGCAGGGCGGTGCGGCGCAGGTCGTGCGCGTCGCTCTTGGGGGTGTCGCTCATGGCGGTCCTCCGGCAGTGCGGTGGCAGCGTGCGCCTGCACGCCCGCCTCCCCGCCCTGTCCTCACCGGTGCGTGGGCCTGTCGGTCCACGACTGTCCGGCGCCTGAGAGGTTCACCCGGTGTCCGGGTTTGCACCGTCGGCGAGCCACTGGGGTGGCTGCTCTCCAGAGTCATCCAGCGCCACGGTCCGTGTGCCTGAGAGTTTCCGGGGAGGAATTGCCCCTTCGGCGTCGGGTCGAACCCGACTCTCCCGTGGTGCTGCTGGTGTCCGCACGGTAGCCGACCCGGCGGACGGTTTCGAGTCCGGATGACCACGCATTGCCCGACGGCCGATGCGGTCCTATCGTCGGGTGGGAAGTCAGCACGGTGGGACGCGCTGCGCCGACGTGGAAACGAGGTGATCGGTGGGCACGGGGGAGGCGAACGGGCACGAGGGCGTCGACGGCGCAACCAACGGCCACGGATCCAACGGGCATGGCTCGAACGGGTACGGATCCAACGGCCACGGGTCCAACGGGCATGGCTCGAACGGGCACGGAAGCAACGGGCACGGGTCCGGGGGGTCGCGATCCCGTCCCGAGTTTCCGCGGCGAACGATCGAGATGACGGGGCCGACGCCTCCAACGCAGCCGAATCCCGCGGCCGTGCGCGCCAGTCGCGTCCCCAATCCCAACGTCGCCCTCGGGTTCCTGATCGTGAGCAATCCCGATGCCGACATCGGTCGCATCCGCAGGCTGCGGTGGGTGGCCATGGCGGTTCGCCTCGTGTCTCGTCTGCTGATGGTCGGCATCGTGATCGTGGTGGTGCCACTGGTGTTCGCGACCGCGTCGTGGCTGTCCAACGGGCAACTGCCGCCACCGGAGTTCCTGTGGGGCGTCGTCGTCGCGGTGGTGGTGTCAGCAGCGGCCTGGGGCACCTGGTTGTGGAGCCATCGCATCGAGCAGCTGCGCCGAGAGCTGGCGTCGGTGGACGGCATCGACCGCAACAAACCTCGCCTGGTGTGATGCGTCGTCGAGGGTGTCCGACGCCTCGGTAGGCTCGAACGCAGCCGCTGCGCGACACCAGTTGTCGCATGACCACGTGATCAACCAGGGAGTCCAACCACATGGGTGTCGTCGTCACCGGAGTCATCGCGCGGACGCAGGGAGCCCCCGTGGAGGTGGTCGACATCACGGTGCCTGATCCGGGACCGGGTGAGGCCCGGGTCACGGTCCAGGCCTGCGGTGTGTGCCACACGGACCTGCACTATCGCCAGGGTGGGATCAACGACGAGTTCCCGTTCCTGCTGGGCCACGAGGCGGCCGGCGTGGTCGAGTCAGTGGGTCCCGACGTCACCGCGATCGCTCCCGGAGACTTCGTCGTCTTGAACTGGCGGGCCGTGTGTGGGCAGTGCCGGGCCTGCCGTCGCGGGGTCACCCGCAACTGCTTCAACACACACAATGCCAGCCAGAAGATGACGCTGGCGGACGGCACCGAGCTGTCGCCTGCCCTGGGCATCGGCGCGTTCGCCGAACAAACCCTGGTGGCGGCCGGGCAGTGCACCCGGGTGCCGGACGCGCGTCCCGAGGCAGTCGGGCTGCTGGGCTGTGGCATCATGGCCGGCTTCGGCGCTGCGGTGAACACGGGCGGTGTCACCCACAACGACTCGATCGCCGTGTTTGGCTGTGGCGGGGTCGGCGATGCCGCCATTGCCGGCGCCTCGCTGGTCGGGGCGCACACGATCATTGCCGTGGACCTCGACCCCGCCAAGCTCGAACTCGCCACCCACTTCGGCGCCACCCACACCGTCGATGCGTCGAGCGTGGACCCGGTCGAGGCCATCCGCGAGCTCACCGGGGGCTTCGGGGCCGACATCGTCGTCGAAGCGGTCGGCCGTCCCGAGGTCCTCGAGCAGGCCTTCTACGCTCGCGACCTGGCCGGCACGCTCGTGCAGGTCGGCGTGCCCACGCCCGACATGGTCGTGCCCAACATTCCGATGATCGACTTCTTCGGACGCGGCGGCGCACTCAAGCCGTCGTGGTACGGCGACTGCCTGCCCGAACGCGACTTCCCCACGCTCGTGTCGCTGTACACCCAGGGACGCTTCG
>DATFMD010000127.1:0-6927 GCA_035267125.1 Nitriliruptoraceae bacterium
ATGTGGGCGCCCCCGGCCAGGTCCAGGTCGACGGCATGCTCGGGATGCGGCATCATGCCCACGACGTTGCCCGCCTCGTTGCACACACCGGCGATGTTGCGAGCCGAGCCGTTGTGGTTGTCGCCGGGCAGGTACCGGAACACCACCTGGCCCTGGGCGAAGAGTCGGTCGAGGGTCGCTTCGTCGGCGGTGTAGCACCCCTCACCGGACTTGAGCGGCACCTGCCAGGGTCCGTCGTGGGAGAATCCACGCGTGAACGGTGTCTCGCGGTTGTCGACGGTGACGTAGACGGTGCGCGAGACGAACCGCAGGCCGCTGTTGCGCAGCAGCGCGCCGGGCAGCAGGCCGGATTCGCACAGGATCTGGAACCCGTTGCAGATGCCCAGGACCGGGCCGCCGTCGGCAGCGAAGTCCTTGACTGCCTCCATGATCGGTGCATGGACGGCGATCGCGCCTGTGCGCAGGTAGTCACCGTGGGAGAATCCACCCGGCAGGATCACCGCGTCGACGTCTGGCAGCGACCCGTCGCGGTGCCACAGCGCCACCGGCGTGTTGCCCCCGGCCTCGACCGCAACCATGGCATCGTGGTCGTCGAGGGAACCGGGGAAGGTGATGACACCGACACGCATGGCAGCCTCGCACGGGGTGGGGACGGTCGGATCCTGGGGCGAACGGTAGCGGGCCACGCCGACACTCCCGTGCCACCTGCGCCCCGGGCACCTGCGACGGCATGATGCGGCGGGGTCACTCGGCGTCGTAGCCGGCCTCCACCAGTGCCGCTACCGGATCGGGCTCGCCCAGCAGGTCGGCGGCATCGATGCAGCCCAGCGGCACCTCGTCTCCCAGTGCCAGCCGTCCGCAGGCGTCGTCGGTGACACGCGTGGCGGCCAGTTCCTGCGCCACGTCCACCGGGGCGCCCGGCCAGGTCCCGCTGCCGAGGTGGGTCAGTTCATGGAGGATGAACGGGGCAGCACGGGTGGCATCATCGAACTGGAACCGCGGGGACAACTCCACCACGACATGGTCGTCCTCGACCCGGGCGGAGGACTCCGTGCCGGTGAATTCGAACGTGGCGATGCGCAGCACGCCGCCCCCGTCGCGCCAGGCCTCGAGACCGGCCTGGGCCTGGGGGAAGTCGCCCGACGCCAGCAGTTGGCAGGTCGCAGCCATTGCTCTGCGGGTGCTGGCCCGTGCGCCCGGATCGCCGAACAAGGTCACGCCGGTGGCACACCCCGTGGCGTCCTCGGTGTCGGTGATCTCGTTGAGGACGGCCTGGCCCCGTTCGTGGGTGACGGTGGCCGTGCCGGGCGGGCGTCGGTCGGCCGCCGTGGTCTCGGCGCGCCCACCGAACTCGAGGAACGCCCACAGCGTGACCGCGAATCCCGCGATCACCAGCGGGATCATGACGAGGACGAACCACCTCGCCAGCAACGGCTCACCGTCGGGCATCGCAGGCAGGCCGTCTCCCACACCTCCCGGGGACCTTCGTGGCGACCGGGCCACGCTCAGCTGCCGTGGTCAGCGCGCTCGGCGTCGGTGATGGTGCGCCAGGTCCAGGTCTCGATCACCGGATTTGTCAGGAACCCGTCCGCCATCGCGGCGACGGTCTCGGCCAGCTCGTCCTCGTCGTCGATGTCGAGGTCCAGCTCGATGTGCTTGCCGACCCGCACGTCGTGCGCGCGTCCGTACCCCAGGCCGGGCAGCGCCCGCTCCACCGCACGGCCCTGGGGATCCAGGATCTCGCGCTTGAGCAACACGTCGATGGCAACTCGGGGCATGGACACGCCTTGGGACGTCGGTGGGCACAGCGGCGGCGACATCGTAGGGGGTGGCGCCGTCAGGACGGCAGCGGTGCGATGCGGGCAGCATCGACGACGCGGCGCGACAGGCCCATGAAGCGGGCATCGCCGATCGGGGTCGTGGCGTTGCCCAGGCGGCTGGTCACGAAGGCCACGGACAGGTCGTCCACCGGATCGACCCAGGCCCCGGACCCGCCGAAGCCGTAGTGGCCGAAGGCATGGCGCGGCGCGCGGCCCCGCATCAGCGCGCGGTGGTAGCCCAGTCGCCAGTGCATCGGAATGCCCAGCACGTAGTCGCGGCGCCGGCTGCTGACGATGCGCAGCCGGTCAGCGGCGGGTTCCGACAACAGCAGCTGGCCGTTGACCTCCTGGCCCCCGAGCCCGCTGTACAACGTCGCCAGTGCCCGCGCGGTGAACACGCCCGTCACTGCCGGCATCTGCGCCCCGAGGATCGACTGGTCCGGTGCCGCCAGCAGGTCGGGGAACCCCGGGACGACCAGCGCCCTCGCGGCCTTGTTCGACCAGGGTGACAGCCGCCGGAAGCGCTGCAACAGGTACAGGGGATCGACACCGGAGGAGATCAACTGGGCGACGTCATCTCGTTCCCCCGGAGGAATCCCGATGCGCAGGCCGTCGTCGCCGATGACGTCACACAGCTCGCTCTGCCACAGCTTGGCCATGTCCAGCCCCGTCACCGATCGCAGCAGGCCTGACAGGATCCAACCGAAGGTCATGGCGTGGTAGCCCGGCCCCGTGCCGGGCAGCGGATCGGGCTTCGCCGCAGCCACCCGCGCCTCCATGCCCTCGTCGTCGAGCAGGTCCTCGACCTCGTCGACCATGTCCTGGACGTTGTGGATCCCGGCTTCGTGGTTGAGGACCTGCCGGACGGTGACGTGACCCTTGCCGTGGGCGGCGAAATCGGGCCAGTACGCGGCGACGGGTCGGTCGAGGTCGAGTTCGTGGCGGTCGACCATCCGGTGCACGACGGTCGCCGTGACGCCCTTGGACGTGGAGAACGACATGCTCGACGTGTCCGCCTGCCACGGCTGGGCGCCGGCGGTGTCGCGCGTGCCGGCCCAGATGTCCAGGACCACCTCGCCCTTCCACCGTGCCGCCAGGGCCCCACCACCGTTGCCCGGCTTGTCGAAGTGCACCGCGAAGCGCTGGGCGACGTCCTCGAACCCGGACGCAACGATCTGCGTTCGCACGGTCGGGTTGGCGTCGGCAGGCACGGGCACTCCAGGGTCTGGGCGACGACCCGCTCCCCCACTCGCCGCCATTGGCGTCGGATCAACCTCCTGGAACAGGGAGCATCTCCGGGAGAAGAGGATACCCGGCGACGCCTCCTGCACCCGTGGATCACGACCGTGGCATCACCCGTCGACGATGGCGGGAGCAGTTCGGGAGGTCGGGGCATGACCGCGGCAACCACGGGAACGGATCACTGGTCGGGGGAGGTCGCATCCACGATCGGGAGTCACGAGGCCGTCACGGTCCCGGAAGCGACGCCATGGTCGGCCAGGTAGGCGGCGGACGCGATCCGTGCCCGCTCGATCGTCTCGGGCAGGCCTGACGTGTCGCGGTAGTTGAGGTTGCCACGCAGGTCCTCGGGCGCCGGCGCGGCGCCCCCGGAAGGCAGGACGTGGACGTCGACGCCGTCGGGCAGGGAATCCATCATCGTGGCGAACCCGTGCCGGCGGGCGATCTCGAAACTGACCTGCGCCACCTGGAGCGGATTCGAGGGCGCCGTGAGCGCCTGCTCGATGCGGCCGACCTGCAGCACGTACACCGTGCCCGCCCCGGCCGCGATGGCCCGGCTGAGCGGGATGGAGCTCACCAGTCCCCCGTCGTAGTGATGGTTGCCGTCGATCTCGACGGGTTCGAACAGCCCCGGGACGGCCGACGAGGCCAGCAGGGCCGGACGGACCGGGCCGGTCGAGAACCAGGCGGCGGCCGCGGTCTCGACTCGGGCCGCAACGCACTGGAAGTCGACGGCGAGATCTTCGAAGGTGACGTCGGCGGGCAGGGCATCGTCGAACAGTGCCAGCAACTCCGCGCTGCGGTGCAGCGACACCCTGGTGGCCACGAAGGTTCGCAGCCGATCGACGATGCCGGTGGTGAGCAGGCCCGATCGATCGAAGTCGGACCACACGGCGCGAAGACGCTGCAGCCCGTCGTCGTTGGGTGCCGACGCATAGACCGCCCCGTTGATGGCCCCGATGGAAGTGCCCAGCACCATGTCGGGCACCACGCCGGCGGTCGTGAGGGCATCGAGCATGCCGACCTCGGCGGCGCCGAGGCGTCCCCCTCCACCCAGCACGAACGCCACCGGGCCGACTCGGGGTGCGCCCGGTTGCGCATCACCCCGTGCCTGGTGGCCGGGTTCCGCGGCACCGCGTTCCGCGTCACCCCGTTCCGCCTCACCACGTGCCGAGTCGCCCGGTTCCGCCGTGGTCGGTGCGGCGCTTCCGTGCGCCGCGTCGCCGCGCCCCGTCGGAGTGGTCACGCCGGACCGTCCGCACCCGCGTCCGACCGCCCCACCATGGTCAGCAGTTGGTAGACCGCCGCCAGGTCGTCCTCGTCGTCGACGACCTCCACCGCCCACCGCACCTCGCCGTGGTCCTCACCCGGACGCAACGCCTTGGCCAGGCAGGTCAGCGTGACCGTGATGGCCGTCCCGGGCTTGACGGGTTTCATGAAGCGCAGGCCATCGAGTCCGGTGTTGGCCAACACCGGGCCCTCGTCGGGATCGACGAACATGCCGGCGGCGAATGCCAGCAGCAGGTAGCCGTGCGCCACGATGCCCCCGAACAACGGATTGCGGGCAGCCGCCTGGGCATCGGTGTGCGCGTAGAACGTGTCGCCCGTGAAGTCGGCGAAGTGGTCGATGTCGTCGGCGCTGACCTCGCGGGGTCCGACCGTGATGCTGTCTCCCACCTGCAGTTCGTCGAACGTGCGACGGAACGGGTGCACACCCGCCCTGGTGGGGGCACCGGACGCCCAGCGATCCGTGACGGCGGTCAGGAGGGCCGGTGATCCCTGCAGGGCCGTGCGCTGCAGGTAGTGGTGCATGCCGCTCAGGCCTCCCAACTCGGCACTGCCGCCGGCGCGTCCGGGGCCGCCATGGAGCAGCCGCGGCAAGGGCGACCCGTGGCCGGTCTGCGTGGCCGTGGAGGTGTCGTCGACGACCAGGATGCGACCGTGGTGGGGCGCGAGTGCCCGCACCAGGCCGGCCGTCGCGGTCGTCGGCGGCGCGAACACCGATGCCACCAGTCCTCCACCTCCACGGGCCACCAGCCGCGCCGCATCGGCAGCATCGTCGTAGGCGAACACCGTCGCCACCGGACCGAAGGCCTCGGTGTCGTGCAGGACCTGGGCGTCGCCGTCGCGGGCCACGACCAGGGTCGGCGCCACGAACGTCCCCGGGTCGTCATCGATGCCCGCCAGCGCCCGCGGCGTCGGGTCGGTGCGCACGTCGCCGGCGGTGGCCAGGCGCGCAATCGCCTCGCGCACAACCTCGCCCTGGCGTGCATCCACCAGCGGTCCGAGGTCGACGTCCTCGCGGCGAGGATCCCCGACCACCAGGTTGGCGAAGCGCTCGACGAGGTCCTCCACCACCTGGGGCGCTCGTGGCCCCGGCACGAGCACACGACGGATCGCGGTGCAGCGCTGGCCCGCCTTGGCGCAGGTCTCGGAGACGACCTCGTCGAGGAAGGCCGTGTAGAGGTCCGAGCCGGGCACGACGTCGGCGCCCAGGACCACCGCGTTGATGGAGTCGGTCTCGGCACCGAACCGGGTGCCACGATCGAGGACCGCCGGATGTGCTCGCAGGGTCCGAGCGGTGGTCGCAGATCCCGTGAATGCGACGCTGTCGCGACGATCGAGGTGTGCGAGCAGGTCGACGGCTCCCCCGACGACCAGTTGGATGGCGCCCGGGGGCAGGACGTCGGCGTCCACCATGGCCCGGAAGGCCCGCTCGGCGACGAAGGCCGCCTGGGGTGCGGGCTTGACGATGGCGGGCATGCCCGCCAGCAACGTCGGCGCCAACTTCTCGAGCATGCCCCAGACCGGGAAGTTGAAGGCATTGACGTGCACTGCGACACCGGGCATCGGACCCAGCACGTGGTGGGCGGCAAAGGTGTCGTCGCGCGACAGGCGGATCAGGTCGTCGTCCACCCACAGGTGGCTGTCGGGCAGCTTGCGGCCCCCACGGGAGGCGTAGCTGGCCACGGCACCGATGCCGCCGTCGACGTCGAACCAGGCGTCGCGGCGGGTCGCACCCGCCCGCGCCGACAGTTCGTAGAGGTCGTCCTTGGCACCAGACACCGCCGACACGAGCTGGCGCAACAGGCCCGCTCGGTCGGTGAACGTGAGTGCCTGCAGGCCGGCAGCGCCCACGCTCCTGGCATGGTCGACGGCCAGGGCCAGGTCCAGCCCGGCCGCCGAAACCTGCGCCACCTCCTCGCCGGTCACGGCATCCAGGAGATGGAGTGCCCCGTCGTCGTCACCACGAACCCACCCGTCGGCGATGTAGCTGGGCAACACGTGCGCCGTCGTGGGTGCAGTGGTCGCGCTGGGGGGCATGCGGGCATCCGATCGCAGCGGCAGTCGTCGAAGCCCGAGTCTACGACCCACCTGCCCAGCCACTTCTCGTTCATCGGCCACGCCGCCGGCGCGGACAGTTCCCGGACACGAACACGGTCCCTCACCGCGAGCTGGGGAACCCCACGCCGAATGCCGGCCCGACACTGCCCACCGCACGACGCAGGCCCCTCCCCGCACCCGAAGTGGGGAGCCCCACGCCGAAACACCGGCCCGACACTCCCCACCGCCCGACGCGGGCGACGATAGGGTCCGGGGCGCCGGCGGAGCGGATGCCCACGGCGACACGAGGAGGGCGTCGTGAACACCTGGGTCAAGCGAGGACTGCTGGCCGCTGCTGCCTTCCAGCTGTTCGCGCCCGAGATCGTTCCCGACTTCGACGGCCCCCAGGAGCCACCCCTGGAACTGCCCGGTCGCACCGTCTACGTCAACGGAGTGGAGCTGTTCGTCCGGGAAACCGGCCCACGCGACGCCCCGACCATCGTCATGGTGCACGGGTGGGGCGACGAGTCCCTGGTGGTGTTTC
>DATFMD010000128.1:0-2375 GCA_035267125.1 Nitriliruptoraceae bacterium
GTCGGAGTCGAATGCGAGTGCGTCGACGGTGGCCCGGACCGAGCCCTCGAGCGTGTTCTCGATCGGCACCACGCCGCGGGTCGCAGTGCCCGTCGCAACGGCGTTCAGGACCGCCTGGATGTCACTGCAGGCCACCAACTCGCCATCCGAGCCGGACACGAGTCGGGCCGCGGTCTCGGTGAAGGTCCCCTCGGGACCCAGGTAGGCGAGCGTCATCGGATCACGACGCCCGGCGGCGACGACGTGCCTGGCGGCCGGATTCCTCGACGGCTTCCTCCTCGGCCAGGCCGACACCGGACACGGCCTGCTCCACCGCCTGTCGCTCCTCGTCGGTGATCGACAGACCGCAGCGCCCGCCCTTGATGGGCTTGGCATACAGCCGACCGTCGTTGCGCCCCGAGATCGACGTGACCACCAGGCCGTCGCCCTGCTCGTCCAGCAGCGCCAACGAGAACGACATCGCACCGGTCAGGTCCTGGAACGCGTCGAATCGAACCAGCCCGAGGTGGCTGATCGTTTCCCGCGTCATGCGCCGCAGCAACTGGGTGTTGTCGTGGACGACCAGCAGGTCGGAGCGCAGTTGGCGCAACTGGGTGTCGTGTTCGAGCATCGTTGCCACGATGCCGGCACCGTCGTCGCCGGCGGCCGCCACCATGCGGTCGACCCGACGAACCCGGCGCCACGCCCGGATGGCGAAGACCAGGGCGACGATGGCGAGCAGCAGTGCCCCGCCCGCAACAGCGAGTTCCGGTGTCACCACGAGGTCACCCATGCTTGTGCTCCGCTGCGTCCCACGGCCCCACCACACCCTGCAGTACCAACTGACGCCAGCTGGCCGTGATGGGTCGCAGCCTACCCGCAGGCGAGCCGCCTTCCGGGACCCGCGTCGTCCCGGGCAGGCGCCGACTCTGCCCACGATCCACCACGGTCGTCGCCGGCGTCCTAGCCTCGACTCCTCCACGAGCGCCAGACCCCGGTGCACCTCGCGACCCCGTCAGGACAGCCATGACCACGGACACGACCGAGCCCTTGCTGTTCGTCTGCAGCCATGGCGGCGATGCCCCGGAGCGCGCCACCGTGCCCTTCATCGCGGCCGCGACAGCGGCTGTTTCAGGGCGCAAGGCGATCGTTGTCTGCACCATCGAAGGCGTCCACAACGGCACGCCCGCCCATCGCGACGTGCAGGCCGAAGGCACCCCTGCCCTGGCCGACCTGGTCACCACGCTGCTCGACAACGACGGTGAGATCTGGTTGTGCTCGGCGTGCACGACGGCGCGCGGCATCACCGGCGACGACCTCATCGAGGGTGCCCAGATCGTCGGGGCCGCCGCCATCGTCGACGCGCTTGCCAGCGGACGGGCCATCACCCTGGCGTGAAGCCCCGGGGGGTTGGTGACCGTCACGCCGCGGTGGCGACCACGTCCTCGACGTCGGCCACCAGCGCGTCCACACGCTCCTGCGTCGTCGAGAACGACGCCATGAACCGGTACTGGTTCCAGGTCGGGTCGCCCATGGCGTGGAACTCCCAACCCCGTGCCTGCAGGCCGGCGACGACGGCCTCGTCGAGATCGACGAACACGGAGTTGGCCTCGGTCGGGAATCGCGACGGCACCCCGGCCGCGGCGAACCCGGCAGCCAGGCGAGTGGCCATCGCGTTGGCATGGGCCGCGTGGCGCAACCACGCGCCCGATTCCAGCGTGGCCGCGAAGGGTGCCGTGACGTAGCGCATCTTGGACAGCAGGTGGCCCGATCCCTTGCGCAGCCAGGGGAAACGCTGCGCCGCACGCGCGCCGGCCTCGCCGAACAACACGACGGCCTCACCGAGTCCGAGGCCGTTCTTGGTGCCACCGAACGACAGCGCGTCGATGCCGGCGTCCAGGGTCAGGGCGCGAGGGTCGCAGTCCGCAGCGGCAACCGCGTTGGCGAAACGGGCACCGTCCATGTGCACGCGATAGCCCAGTTCGTGCGCGACATCGGTGACGGCCGCCACCTCGGACGGCGTGTAGACCTCGCCGTGTTCGGTGGTGTTGGTGATCGACACCACCCCGGGCGCCGGGTGGTGCACGCCATGCATGGTGGTGGCGACGGCGCCACGCAGGGCCGCCGGTGTGATCTTGCCGCCGGCCAGGTCCATCGTCGTCACACGTGTGCCCGTCAACAACTCGGGAGCCGTGGACTCGTCCTGGTTGAGGTGGGCCCACTGTTCGCACAGCACTCGTTCCCAGCGATTGGTGAGGCTGGCGATGGACAGGGTGTTGGCAGCGGTGCCGTTGACGACGAAGAAGACGTGCAGGTCATCGTCGCCACCACCCAACACGTCGGCCACGGCCTGCGCGGCACGGGCAGTGATCGCATCGTCGCCGTAGGCGGGCGTG
>DATFMD010000129.1:0-5319 GCA_035267125.1 Nitriliruptoraceae bacterium
CCTGCTCCCACGTGCGACCTCCTCGGCAAACTCCTGCCAGACCGACACTACCGCTCTGGCACCGATCGAATCCGAGCGTGGGCAGACGCGGTGACGGGACCGACCGCGTGGTTCAGTCGGCCGTTCCGGGACATGTCGAGCCGGGGAAGTAGCGCGCGCATTCCGCAGCCGTGAATTCGCGCGTGACACGTGACTCAGCCAGGTCGACCAACTCGCCGGTGTCCAGCAACCAGCCCCGGACGGGACCCGACGCGGTCGTCGTGTACAAGACCCTGCCATCGTCGGCAAGCGCCACACCCACGACTCCCCGGTCCAGGGTGACTTCGTGCACCAACTCGTTCGTGTCGATGTCCCAGACTCTGGCGCGTCCCCCCGCACTGCCCGAGGCGATCATGCCTGCGGCCTCGTTGACGGTCAGGGCGGTGAGCTCGGACTCATGGACCTCGGCCACCTCGGATGTCAACGCCAAGGTTTCGACGTCGAACCGAAAGATGCGGGCGTCGCCATTGGAGGTCGACCGTGCAACGAGCTCATTCCGCTCCGGCACGTGGTGCAGGCTGTGGAAAAAGGGCATCTCCGGTTCGGCTGCCTCACGCAGGAGGGAGAACTCCTCCAGGTCGTAGGCGGCCAGACTGCGACCCGCCAGTTCGTGTGTGATGATCTCGCCACGGTCCTGTGCGAACACCGCCCCGTCGCCGGGAAGGACGGCCACGACCTCGGTCGACGCGATGTCGGACACGACGACCCAGGGCCCCGTCGTCGTCTCCGCGTGCACAGCCACAAACCGGTTGTCGGGGGAGATGACGATGCCCTCGTTGAAGGCGGCGAACGGTGGGGCAGGTGCCTCTCGACAAGTCGACGACTGGACTTCCACCAGCTCTTCCGGCGGGAACACCAAGCGCTCGGCAGTCTCGGCTGGCACCGCCGCCCAGTCCCACGTGCAGAGCCCGTCGACCTGCGCCACCTGCTGCCCCGTGGCGGCGTCGGACACCACGACGGAGCCACCCGGGACCATGTCGCCGTCGACCGACCAGTCCTGTGCGGCCACCAGGCTGCCATCCTCCGAAAGCGCTGCGAACAGCCCGAGCGCGGGCACGTCGCTGAGCACCGCCTCGCTGGCGAGGTCGACAACCATCGCCCGTGCTGGGGTCTCCACGCCATCACAGCCGACATGGGCGAGGAGCCGATTCCCCTGCACGACCACGCCCCCGGGCAGCCACAGGGGCTCCGGGTCGGCTCCGTTGCCACAGACCGTCGGGAGCACGACCTCTGGCCGTCCGCCAGGTGTCAAGTCGAATGCCCGCACGCTGCGCGAGAACGTCGAGACCAACAGCCGTGTGCGATCTCGACTGAGCCTGGGCTCGACCGCCGGAGCGCCGAAGCCACCGAGGCGGTCGAGTTCATTGCCTGTCGCGACGTTCCAGATGCGGACGGTGCCGTCGGTGGACGTCGAGTACAGCCACTGGCCATCCAGCGAGAAGCGGGCCATGATGATGATGGAGCCTTCGCCATGCCCGGTCGTCGTGGCCACGAGCTCACCTGTGGCGACATCGTGGATGGTCATGCGATGTCCCACGTCATCGGCGCTGAACGCGGCCAGCCCTCCGTCCGGTGACACCGCAACCGGAGATTCGACGCGAACCGTGGGCAACTCGAGGAGAATCTCGCCGGTGTCGACCTCGATCAGGGTTCGCGGTCCATCGAAGGGATCCAGGGCCACCACGCTGCCGTCCCGGCTCAGTGCGGCGAAGAGCGTGCCGCGCGGCGTGGGAGCGCCCATCAGCACTGGCTGCTGTGTCCCGTCCCGCACGTCGACGCGGATGAGATCGATGGTGGCACGAGTGCTGCCCACTTGGGGGCAGCCCAGCTCCTCGATGGTGTCACTCGAGTACCGATTGACGAGTACGTGGTTCTCGCCGTCGTCGGACGCGATGGCCGCCCAGTCCCTGCCGGGCGCCCCATGCCAGGCGCCGCAGTCCGATGAGGCCAGGGTGCGCAAGACCTGCCCGGTCTCGACGTCGAAGACGTGGATGCCGACTGCGTCCGGCGGTGGATCCATCGCGCGCGCATTGTCAAGGGGCGAGAACTGCACGGTGACTGCAAGTTCGCTGTCACCGCTGACGAAGTCCACCGACATGATCAGGTCACTGCCGCGACCCGCCCCGAAGTCGTGCTGCCAATGCACGGCTTCCGACTCGACATCCCGAACCTCGACCACGCCGCCGGGGTTGCCGGCCCACGCCATGGTCGTGCCGTCGTCGGTCATGTCGATCTGGGCATTCGCCGCCTCCTCATCGGGCCATGTCGCCGACAGGATGGTCCGGTTCGCGGCGGCCGCCGCGTGCAGGGCCGCGACCGCTTCCGGATCGCCGGGCAGGACCTCTGCGGCCTCCCGAGCAAGGAGCAGGGCCAGCTCGGGGTCGTCGGCGCGCACCTCGCGCGACGACGAGAGCAGCCGCCGTGCCTGGGCGTTGTCACGTTCGTCGGCTGCTTCGGTGCGCGCGTTCCAGGCGAAGCCGGCCAGCACCAACGCCACGACCGCGGCAGCGCCCACCGTGATCGTGGTCAGACGCTGTCGTCGACGACGCGACTGCTCTTGGTCATCCGCTCGCCGCCTGCTGGCCGCCAGCAACTCCTGCTCCGCCGGAGCAAGGTGCAACGTGGTGGTGGGAGTCCAGGTCTCGTGCTGCACCAGGCGACCGCCACGCAGCAGGAACCCCTCGGCTCGGTCGTTGGCCTCCCACTCAGTCGTTGCGAGGGCCAATCGCTCATGGGCCAGCAGGTCCTCGCGAGTGTCGGCGATCCAGGCTGCCAAACGCGGCCAGCCAACGATCAGGGCCTCGTGGGCGACCTCGACCACGGGCTCCCCAGTGGGATCGACGGCCGTCGTCAGCAGCCGCGCCTCGACCAGCCTGCCAACGACCGCGTCGACCACCTCCGCGCCGGCGGCGTCACGACGCAACTCGGCCAACGACACGCTTCGACGGGTGTCTCCAGTGCCGTCCCCGGGGCGCACCGCACGCAACAGCACCCGACGCACCACGGCCTGTTGGTCGCGGTCCAACCCGCCGTACACCTCCTCGGCACGGTTGGCCAGCGCCCCGGCGACGCCGCCGATCTCGTCGTAGGCGGCCAGCGTCAGGTGGCCGTCCTCACGACGATCCCACACCTCGAGCAGCGCGTGTTCCATGAGCGGCAGTGCGCCCGGCTCGCCTGCCACGTCGGCCAGGATCCGGCCGACCAGCCCCGCTTCCAACTCGACGCCAACCGTGCGTGCCGGCCCGACGATGGCCGCTTCGTACCCAACGCCGTCCAGGGGCACCAACACGTAGTGGCTGGTCGACAGCAAGGCGGCCAGTTCCGGCACGGCCGTGGCTTGCGGCAGGAAGTCCGCCCGCAGCGTCAGGGCCACCCGTACGAGCGGATCACGTCCGCGGGTCGCCTCGAGGAGGGCAGCCACGAATCGTTTCCGACGGGCGTCGTCCTGGCAGATGGTGAACAGCTCCTCGGCCTGGTCGACGACGACGAGCAGTCGCGCTGTCGTGGCCGCACCCCGCGACCGCAGCACGGATCGTGCGAGCCCGGCCAGGGCATCGTCGTGCACCAACAACCGACCGACGGGGTCGTCGCCGACGTCGCCCATGTCGGCCAGCTGCGCGACCAGGGCCTTCAGCGGATCGCCGCCCGGGGACACGACGGCCACCGCCCACGTGTCGGACTCGGGCAGGGCCCCGGCAGCCAGGGCCGGCAACAGCCCACCTCGCACGAGCGACGACTTGCCGGATCCCGACGATCCGGTCACTGCGACGGCCCGGTCCCGGGCGAGTCGGTCGATCACCTCCTGGACCTCGGCATCACGGCCGAAGAACAGGTCCGCGTCCTCCGGCCTGAACGCGAGCAGGCCTCGGTAGGGCGCCCGATCCGGCGCAGCTGCGCTCCCCTGATCGGGTTCGGCCAACTCGACATCCTCGGCTGCGGCTGCATCGAAGCTCGCCGTGCTGCGCAGCAGATCGGCATGCAGGGCCTGGGTCTGTGGTGACGGATCGGCGCCGAGTTCATCGGCGAAGAGACGACGCATTCGCTCGTAGCCACGCAGCGCCAACGCGACGTTGCCGGCGCGGGCGTGCGCCGACAGCAGGTGCCGCCAGGAGACTTCTCGGAACGGGTCGAGCCGCAGGGCCTCCCTCGCCACCGTCGCCGCATCGGCGTACTCGCCAGCCCGCACCCGACATTCAGCGAGCAGGTCGAGCGCGTCAAGGCGTTGCCCGGCCAGGTCCCGACGAACCCGGGACAGGATCGGTGCATCGATCCCTGCCAGCACCGGCCGCGACGCCACCCCGCGAGCGGCCGAGGCGTGCGACCTCGCCTCCTCGACCTGGCCCTCGTCGAGCAGGTCGCGGGCACGCGACAGGTGTCCCGGGACGGCTTCGACGTCGATCTCGACGTCACCGAGGCTGGTGCGATAGGCGCCGCCCTCGGCGACCACGACATCCTCGTCGTAGCCCACCTCGACCAGGATTCGTCGCAGGCGGGAGACCAGACCTCGCAGCGCGGTGCGCCAGTGCTCTGGTGGCGCGTCCCGCCACAACTGGTAGGCCAATTCCTCGACCGGCAGGTTCTGGTCTCGTCGCAGCAGCATCACGATGGACAGGACCGGCAACTGGCTGCCCGAGAATGCACGGTGTCCCACGCGGTTCGTGTCGCGCTCCAGTGTCAGTGCACCGGCCACCGTCACCCGCAACTGCGACATCCCCGACTCCCCTCGACGCCAGCGTTCCACCCACGCGATCCGGTCTGCTGACCACCCTAATCCCGTGCGGGAGTCGCCCGCACAGGGTGCTTACATCTCGTTTACGGGCGACGATCCAGCACCTCGGTCCAGCGAGACCGCAACATCGGGCAATAGAGTCGCGCGCAGCCCGGCCACGGCGAGTGCTCGTCCCGACGCTCCACGGACCCAGCCGGCGACGGAGGCTGTCGATGCAGGTCCGAGCATTTCGACCCGAGGATGCCCAGGCCGCGCTGGACCTGCGCGTCGCCGCCTTCTCGACCAGCATGCACGCCGAGGTCGACGACACCGACATCTACGCACCAGACGACCATCGCCTCGTCGCCGTGGACGGCGGACGGGTCGTCGGGCACCTGGCCGTGTGGCCGTTCGGGCAGACGATCGGGGGACGGGTGGTGCCCATGGGCGGGGTGGGAGGGGTCGCGGTCGCACCCGACCGACGCGGTCGCGGGGTCGGGTCGGCCCTGCTGGGAGCCGGGCTGGACCTGATGGCGGATCACGGCCTCATCGTGTCGACGCTGTATCCGTCC
>DATFMD010000130.1:0-6847 GCA_035267125.1 Nitriliruptoraceae bacterium
GCGAGTGTCGGCGTGGTCGAACTGGCAAGACCGGGAGGCGTGGGGGTCCGGGTCGCGTCGTAGGATGGCGGGCATGGGTCAATCCGCGCGCCGCTTCGCGATGGTGCAACGCCAGTTGCGCGATCGAGGCATCGCCGATGAACGCGTGCTGGCAGCCATGGAGGCCGTGCCGCGCCACGAATTCGTGCCGCGACCCGAGCGCAGGCTCGCCTACGACGATCGTCCGCTGCCCATCGGGGGTGGTCAGACCATCTCGCAACCGTGGATGGTCGCCCGCATGGCCGAGGCGCTCGAGTTGGATCGCGACGCGGTGGTGTTGGAGGTGGGAGGTGGCTCGGGGTATGCAGCGGCAGTCCTTGCGGAGTTGGCCGCGCGAGTCGTGACGATCGAACAGGACGCCACGCTGGCGGCGCGTGCGTCGAGTGTCCTGGAGGCGTGGCCCAACGTGACCGTCGTCGTCGGGGATGGTGGTCGAGGCCTGCCGGACCAGGCGCCGTTCGACGGCATCTCGATCGCCGCTGCCGCTGCCACCATCCCACCACCCCTGCGCGACCAACTGGCCGACGGCGGTCACCTGGTGATGCCGGTGGGACCGCCCCGACATCAGCGTCTCGTGCACCTGCGCCGCGACGGCGACGAGTTCGTCGAGGACGTCCTTGCGGCGGTGCGTTTCGTCCCGCTGACCGGAGAGCACGGCGCCGACTGAACCCGCCTGGATGAAGATCTCGCGAATCGCTCACTGGCCCCAGACGGGTGACTATGTTCAGGAGACACACGGCGCAGCGTGCCCGCCGGGTGGTGTCGTCGCTGGGCACGCCTCCATCCCCCCGGGAGACATCATGATCGCACCCCCCCGTCATGCATCGAATCGATCTCGCCTCCGGCTGCAATCTCGCCCCCGCGGTGCCGCGACCGGCCTGGCCGTCCTGGCGTTGCTGACCGGCCTCCTGGTCGGCGCCGCCCCGGTGCCGGACGTCGAGGCCCTGCCGCTGCCGGACGGCGACGTCGCCAACGTCGAACTGGTCGGCCAGGCACCCGAGGCGGTCCAGGCCACTGCGATCAACTTCATGACCTACGGCCAGGGCAACTCGGCGCGCGACATCATGTTCGTGAACGGTCGCTTCGGTCTGCAGAGCTACGACCTTGCCGATCCTGCCCAGCCCCAACTCCTCGACCACCTCACCTCGGAGGAGCTGAAGCTGCCCAGCGACGTCTCGGGGACCTTCTGGCAGAACGAGGACATGGATGTCGACGAGGACCGCAAGTTGGTGTTCATGGCCCGGGATCCCCGTGCCTACTCCGGCAGCACGAACAACCCCGACAGCATCGCCGGCGTCTACATCATCGACGTCGGGGACCCCGAGGACCTGTCGCTGCGCCTGTTCCACGAACTGCCCTCGGGGCACACCTCGACCTGCGTGAACGACTGTGACTTCCTGTGGACCGGCGGGCCCGCCAGCAACCCGGAACAGTCCGCCGAGTGGCCCGGAGGTCGCCCGGTGTTCGTCACCGACGTTCGCGACCTGGACAACGTCACGACCTTCGAGACACCGGTCGACACCGGTCGCGACGACGGCGAGTCCGCCTATGCCCACGACGTCCAGGTCGACGCCGCTGGCATCGCCTGGGTCTCCGGTCGTGGCGGTGTGCGCGGCTACCACACGAGTGGCCGTCACCTCGATCCCACCGTCGGTGTCCGTCGTGTGGCCACCGCCTGGGATCCCGTGCCGTTCGCGGGCGGCGGGTTCCCGGAGGGCAGCGTGCCCAGCGGGTTCATGCACAACTCGTTCCGCCCCGTCGGCTCCACCCTGCGGGCGGGCGGCAACCCCACCCCCGAACACCGACCGGGATCGCTGATCATGGCCACCGAGGAGGCCTTCGGGTCATCGACCTGCGACGGCGTCGGGATGTTCAGCATCGCCTCGCTGGAGGGCAGCACCGACGGCGAGGGCTGGGCGTCGACGCCCGACGATCCCTTCCGCCTCGACATCGTTGGCCAATGGAGCCCGGCCGGTGAGGAAGGCACGATTCCCAACGCCTTCTGCTCGGCGCACTACTTCGAGGTCCAGAACAACGTCGTGGCCTACTCGTGGTACGCCCAGGGCACCCGGTTCCTGGACGTGTCGGATCCGACCGACCCGATCCAGATCGCGTACTTCCGGCCCGACGGGGGAGTCAGCTGGGCCCCCTACTTCCACGGCGACTACATCTATGTCGCCGACCACGCCCGTGGCGTCGATGTGTTGCGCCTGACCACGGCGGCCGACAAGGCCAGCGCGGCCCATGCACAGGTCAACGCACCGGCGATGAGCCAAGGCCAGATCGCTCGGATCGAGGCGATGGCTGCCCGGTATCGCCCCGACCCGGAACTCGGTTGGTCCTGCGTCATTCCGCTCTGAGGTCGGATGTTCGGATGGCCGTCGACCTCGTGTCGACGGCCATCACCGTGTTCCACCCTTCCGACGTCACCTCAGAACCCCCGCGACCGTCATCCCCAGCCCACCTCCCCACCTCCACTGCAGTTGGTTGGGGGCGAGCGTTCTCCGGGGCGGACGCCAGCCGACAACCAACCATGGTGGCCGGTGTGACCCCGGTTGGTTGGGGGCGAGCGTTCTCTGTCGCGGACGCCAGCCGACAACGAACTTTCGACACTCGTGGAGCCCGGAGCGGCGCCACGCCGGGGTGTGGACCTGTGCGGGGACGGTGTACGGGGTCAGGTGGCAGCGCCAGCGGCCCGAAGCGCCGCCAACAGCCCCGCGCGGTCGAGTCGCGAGCGCCCAGCGATGTCACGCGCGCGGGCCAGTTCACGCAACTCGCCGTTCGTGCGTTCCCCCAGCGCGTCGGCGACATCGAACAGGTCGTCGATCTCACCGGCCGACAGCTCGGGTCCGTGTCGGGTGGCCGCCGTGTGCAGTGCCACCAGCCGTCGACCCAGCGCGTCAGGCTCCTCCGCATGGATCCGGGCACCCAGTGCGACGGCCCGTCGCTGCAGGTCTCGTCGCACCCCATCGACCACGACCAGCATCGGCCGGACCGCTGACCGCTCACCGAACTCGTCAGGTACCTCACGGAGGTCATGGGCCAGCACCGCGAGATCGTGGTCGTCGCCCAGGACGTCGGCGAGATCGTGCAGGGTGTCGGCATGCGCACCGAGCAGCGACGGAGCCGTCGGTTCCAGCAGGCTCAGGTGGTACCAGGAGTACTTGACGCGCTTGCGCCACTGGTGCAGGAGTTCGTCGGAGGGATGGCCGTCGAGTTCCACGACCTCCCTGAAGCGACCGCGCCCCCGTGACGCCGTCTTTGCCACGCCGCCGATCACGGCCTCGTCGAGTTCGTCGCCGTCGAGGTCGGCGAGCGGCCAGGACATGGAGGCGTCACGGGCCTGGCGCAACAGGTCGCTGGCGCGCATGACCCGTTCATGGTTGTGCGAGACGTCCTGGGTCGCCTGCTCGGCCCGGGTCACCAGGGCGCCACGAATGTCGCTCACGCCGCCTTCGGGCACCTGGTCGGAGTGGGTGGCGACCAAGATGTCGAACGTGGCCAGCAGGGCATGGGCGTCGCGGATGCCGGACAGCTCGCGGGCGGCGTCACGGGTCAGGCGGTTGATGTCCTGGTAGTCGTCCTCCATGGCCGGTCGAAACAGCCGGACCAGGCCACGGATGCGCTTGCAGCACTTGCGGGCCTCGTGGACGGCCACCTCGACAGGCGCGTCCTCGTCCACTTCGCCGGCGACGAACGCCGTCACTTGGTCCTCGGCGTGGTCGGCATCGGCGCCGGGTTGGCTGCCACCCTGGGAGCCGTCGGAGCCCCTCGAGCCGTCGGAGCCATCGTCGACGGCAACGGCCAGCCAGCCCAACGCCGCCGCGAGTTGTTCCCGAGCGATGCGCGAGGCGCCGTCGGCCAGCGGCTCGTCGATGCCGAATTCGTACGCCATGGCCCGCCTTCTTCCTCGCCCGGTGATCGACCTCGACAGTAACGACGTCGTCGTGCGGTGTCGTCGGGTTCTGCGTGGCTGCCTCGGCATCCCGATTCGGCCAAGCGATGTTCCGGAGTGGCGGCAGGATGGAGAGATCGGCTGGCCGGAACGGTGACAAGTGTCCTGTGGCGGCCCCCCGGGGGGTTGGTTGGGGGCCAGCGTTCTCCGTCGCGGACGCATGCCGACAATCAACTTGCCTCGCGGGACGGCCACCGGTTGGTTGGGGGCGGGCGTTCTCTGTCGCGGACGCATGGCGACAGCCAACGGCATGTATGCCTCGGCCGGCGGGCCGCAGCGTTGTCAACAGGCGCAGGATTCGCAGGGCTTCCCAAGGTCGACAGGACCCACCCTTGGGCCATGGATCATGCAGCAGACCGAGCCGTGAAGCTTCTCGCTGGCCGCCAGGCCGGCGCCTTCACCCTTCGCCAGGCGTCGAGAAGGGGGATGTCCCGACAATCCGTCTGGCGCCGTGTGCAATGGGGTTGGTACGAGTCGCTCCCGCGGCAGGTATATCGCGACGTCGCCGTGCCCATGACCGATCGCACGCGGTGGTTCGCTGCCGCATTGGGCATCGGCCGCGGCGCGGTGGTGGCGTGCCACTCCGCGTGTCAGGCGTACGGGCTCGGCTCCGCCATCCGCGACTCCACGGTGCATGTTGTCGTCAAGTGCACGTGTCCCCATCCCACGACGGGGGTCACCGTCCACCGCAGCCTCACCTTGCGACCAGGGCACGTGACGACCATCGCGGGACTCCCCGTGACGACCATGGCGCGAACGCTCTGCGACGTGGCGGGGCGGGTGGGACCGATCAGGCTCCGTCGGCTGCTTGCCGAGGCCGTGCGTCGAGGTCTGACCGATCCCATGGATCTTCGCGCGACGATGAACGACGTCGGGAAGTTTCGTGGCAAGGTCGCTCTCGGCGATCTCCTGGATGAACTGTCTCCCCTGCAGGCAGTCACCGCGAGCGCCCTGGAGTCCGAGTTCCTCCACCTCATGTCAGAGGCCGGTCTCGCTCCGACTGCCGTCAACCATCCGGTCGTCGATGCGGAAGGCACGACGCGATTCATCGACGCGGTCTACCTCCCCGAGCGCCTGCCGATCGAACTGGATTCCCACTTGGCGCACGGCTCGCTGCTCGACTGGCACGACGACACCCGGCGGGAGAATCGAATCGTGCTCGCTGGCTGGCGACCGTTCCTCCGCTTCAACTGGACGGACGTGACCCGGCACGGAGCGGCGGTCGTCGACACGGTTCGCCGCGCATTGGACCTCGCCGCCTGACGAGTCGACCCCCGCCCCGGAGGTCGGTGATCGTCGGGAGCCCACCCTTGAAGTCGGTTGTCGGCTGGTGTCCGCGACGGAGAACGCTGGCCCCCAAGCAACGGGAGGGCGACGGGTGACGGGGGGGCTGGTGGTCAGCGGGCGTTGAAGTACTTGGCTTCGGGGTGGTGGACGATGATCGCCGAGGTGGACTGCTCGGGATGCAGCATGAACTCGTCGGTCACGTCGACGCCGATCGTGGAGAAGTCCAGCAACCCGTTCAGCACGACCTGGTCTTCGAGGTCGGGGCAGGCGGCGTAGCCGAACGAGTAGCGCGAGCCGCGGTAGCCCTGGCGGAACCAGTCCTTGACGGTCGCGCCGTCCTCGTCGACGATGCCCAGTTCCTCGCGCACCCGACGATGCCACAATTCGGCCAGCGCCTCGGCCATCTCGACGCCGAAGCCGTGGGCGTGCAGGTAGTCGGTGTAGCGGTCGGCGTGGAACAGGTCCTGGGCGACCTGGGAGATCCGGTGGCCCATCGTGACGCACTGCACCCCGAGCACGTCGACCTCCCCCGTCTCGACGTCGCGGAAGAAGTCGGGGATGGCCAGGAAGCGCCCACGCGTCTGGCGGGGGAACGAGAAGCGCGTCACCTCCACCTCACGTGGAGCTTCAGGGTCCCAGATGATGAGGTCGTCGCCATCGGAGTTGACCGGCCAGTAGCCATAGACCACCTCCGGGGTCACCACCTTGTCGCGCTTGGCGGCCTCGACCCACGATCGCAGGGCCGGACGGGCGTTGTCGTCGATGAAGGCCTTGTACTCACCGGGCGAGCGATCTCCCGGTGTGTAGCCCCACTGGTTGCGGAACAACGCCACCTCGTTGACGAGTGGTGCCACGTCGTCGACGGAGATGCCACGGACCACCCGCTGGCCCCAGAACGGCGGGGTCGGCACCTCGACGTCGGTGGCCACCGCCGACTTGGGCCGTCCCTGCGAGTCCAGGCGCGGGGGCACCTCCACCTTGGGGGTCTTGGTCGGGGTGCGCTTTTCGCGTCGGCCCACCAGTTCCTCGGGCAAGGCGACGCCGGCCTTGCGGGCCGCCATCACCTGGTCGAGCACGGACAGGCCCTCGAAGGCGTCCTTGCAGTAGAAGACGTCACCCTTGAACGTCGAGCGCAGGTCGTCCTCGACGTAGGAACGGGTCAGCGCCGCACCGCCCAACAGGACCGGGAGGTTGGACAGGCCACGCTTGTTCATCTCGTCGAGATTGTCACGCATGACGACCGTCGACTTCACCAGCAGGCCCGACATCCCGACCGCGTCGGCGCCGCGATCGTGGGCGGCCGACAGGATGGCGTCGATGGACTGCTTGATGCCCAGGTTGATCGTGTCGTAGCCGTTGTTGCGCAGGATGATGTCGACGAGGTTCTTGCCGATGTCGTGGACGTCACCCTTGACGGTCGCCAGGACGATGCGGCCCTTGCCGGATGCGTCGCCTGCCTCCATGTGGGGTTCGAGGTGCGCGACCGCAGCCTTCATGGCCTCGGCCGACTGGAGCACGAACGGCAACTGCATCTGGCCCGAACCGAACAGTTCGCCCACCACCCGC
>DATFMD010000131.1:0-7820 GCA_035267125.1 Nitriliruptoraceae bacterium
GGACAACCACGTCCACGTCCTGATGACGCTGACGACGATGGGCTGCCCGTTGACCGAGGTCATCCACCAGCAGTGCAGCGTGATCCTGGGGGCCATGCCCGGTGTCGAGTCCGTTGACGTGGAGTTCACCTTCTCCCCGCCTTGGGACACCGCCATGATGGCCGACTACGTACGTGAGGAAATGCGTGCCATGGGGATGAACGTGTGAGCGTCCCCCGGCGGAACTGTTCCACGTGGGAGCACCTCGTTCATCGGTCCCCCAGACCTGCAACTCATGACCCGGAGCCTGAGTCGTGACGGATCTCGGCAGCGTCGATCTCGGCCTGCTCGTCCTGCGCGTGGCCGTTGGCGTGGTCTTCAGCCTGCACGGCATGCAGAAACTCTTCGGCTGGTTCGGTGGGGGCGGTCTCGAAGGCACGTCGAAATGGTTCGCGTCACTGGGTTTCGGTGATGGCCGCACGGCTGCCCTGATGGCTGGCGGCAGCGAGATCGTCGGTGGCCTGGGGTTGGCGCTCGGACTGCTGACCCCGCTGGCCGCGGCCGCGATGGTGGGCACCATGACCACCGCGGCATTCGTCAACAACGCCGACAACGGCTTTTGGTCCGCCAACAAGGGCTGGGAGTTGAACTACTACCTGGTCGTGGTGGCGGTCGCCGTGGCCGTGACGGGCCCGGGCCGGTGGTCGTTGGACCACGCGCTCGGCTTCGACACGCTCCCCATCCCGTCGGACGGAGTGGTCGGCGGTCTGGTCGCGCTGGTGCTGGGCGTGTCAGGGGGCTGGGCGCGCTGGGCTACGCGGGAGCGCTGACTCTGGTCGGGTTTGCATGGTTGTCACTGCTGGGGAAGAAGTCGTGTGGGGTGACCGTTGACACTCGTGCCCCCGACAAGGATGTCGAATGTCATTCCCGCCCGTCGTCGACCGTCGCGAGTCGCTCGACCATGACGAGATCGCCCGCTACTCGCGCCACCTGATCATCCCCGACGTCGCCATGGAGGGCCAGGAGCGCCTCAAGGCTTCCCGGGTGCTCCTGGTGGGCACTGGTGGGCTGGGCTCCCCGCTGGCGCTGTACCTGGCAGCAGCGGGTGTCGGCACGATCGGGCTCGTCGACGACGACGTCGTGGATGCCTCCAACCTCCAACGGCAGGTCATCCACGGCACCTCCGACATCGGCAAGGACAAGCTCGACTCGGCCGAGGAGTCGATGCTCGACGTCAACCCCCACGTGACCGTCGTCAAGCACCACACGTACCTCGATTCCTCCAATGCCCTCGACATCATCGCCGACTACGACCTGGTCATCGACGGCACCGACAACTTCCCCACGCGGTACCTGGTCAACGACGCCTGCGTGCTGTCGGGCATCCCGAACGTCTACGGCTCGATCTTTCGGTTCGAGGGCCAACTGAGCGTCTTCTGGGCCGAACAGGGACCCTGCTACCGCTGCATGTTTCCCGAACCGCCGCCGCCGGGACTGGTCCCCAACTGCGCAGAGGGCGGCGTGCTGGGCATCATGGCCGGCCACATCGGTACCGCCCAGGGCATCGAGGCCATCAAGTTGCTCACCGGGATCGGCGAGCCGATGGTGGGCAGGCTGGGCCTCTACGACGCGCTCGAACAGCGCTGGACCTACGTCAAGGTGCGCAAGGATCCTGACTGCCCGGTCTGTGGGACCGAGCCCAGTGTCACCGAGTTGATCGACTACGAGGAGTTCTGCGGTGTCCCCGCCCACGATCGCGACGAGGCGACCGCGCCGGACGAACTGGAACTGCTGCCGCGCGAGTACGCCGACATCGCTTCCAAGCCCGACGTCGTCCTCCTCGACGTCCGCGAGCCCCACGAGTGGGAGATCAGTCGCATCCCCGGTGCCGTCCTGATGCCCAAGGACACCGTCGCCGGGCAACTCGACCAACTCGACCCCACCCGCGACTACGTCGTGCAGTGCAAGACCGGTGGTCGCTCGATGGAGATCACGAGGCTGTTGCGCGGCGCCGGGTTCCGCGCCCGCAACCTCCACGGCGGCATCAATGCCTACGCTCGCCAGGTGGACGACTCCATCCCGACGTACTGACGCTGGTTCGCGCACAGCCCTCGCAGCCGCGCACGGCCGGGACGGCACGGGTCGCCCACGACCGCTGATGCCACCGCTCGGAACCACGTGATGTCGACCTCGCAGTTGCCGCCCTTCGTCGGGATGGGGTGGGCGATGGCCAATCGTGACCACGTCCGGTTCGTCGACTGTCGCTGGTCGCTCGACGGGTCGCAGGGACGGGCCCAGTACCTCGCAGGACACCTTCCCGGCGCCGTGTTCGCCGACCTCGATGCCGACTTGGCCGGACCCGCGTCCGTGACGGCTGGTCGTCATCCGCTGCCCGATCCCGACGACTTCGCCCTGGCGATGCAACGACTTGGCATCCATGACGACACGCCGGTCGTCGCCTACGACACGGCCGGCGGGGGCATTGCGGCCCGACTCGTGTGGATGTTGCGCATCCTCGGCCATCCGGCCGCCGTGCTGGCGTACCGAGACGGTGACGTCGGCAGCGTGCTCGAGGACGGCGACGTGGACGTCGCAGCCGGCAGCTTCAGCCCACGTCCGTGGCCCCAGTCCGCGATCGCGACGATCGACGAGGTGGCCGCCGCGGCTGCCGCGGGCACCGTGGTCGTCGACGCCCGCGACGGGGTCCGCCACCGCGGCGAGCGGGAGCCCGTCGACGCGCGTCCGGGTCGCATTCCCGGCAGTCGGAACCTGCCGTGGACCGAGAACGTCGTGCGTGGGCGACTGGACGATGATGGCGCCGTCCGGGCACGGTTCGAGGCCCTGGACGTCGACGAGTCCAGCATCATGGCATGTGGGTCGGGTGTCACCGCCTGCCACAACGCGCTGGCCATGGAGGCAGTCGGCCTGCCTCGACCGCGCGTGTTCGTGGGGTCGTACTCGGCGTGGGCGGCGGATCCGCAGCGCCCGGTGGACACAGGTGCGCACGACGCCTGACTGCCCCTCCACAGGGTCGAGGCCCGCATCGGCGTGTCGGTGGTCGTCGATAGCCTTGGCGCCATGGCGATCCTCCATCATGACTACCCCTCGGCCGCATCCCTGCATGCCGTGCTGGTGCTCGACGACCTTGCCGGTGACTCGAATGCCGTGACCCACCATGGCATCGACGTGCTCGGCATCGACGCGACCTTGCCCGCCACGCTCGACGACCTGCAGGACTGGACGGCGCACCGTGGGGCAGTGGCGGAACTGGGGTGGGACCTGCCGCGTCCGCGCGTGCACCCCCCGACCGTGGCCGCGCATGCCGTGGAGCGGGCCTGCGACAGCGCCCAGCAGGCACGCCGGTGGCGACTGGCGTGCTATCGCGGGCACTGGCTGGAGGGTGTCGACCTGGGGGACTGGAGTGCCCTGGGTGCGCTCGGGCGACTGGCCGACCTGGATCCGGCAATGGTGCATGCCGTCGTGAGCGACCGAGTCGAGGCAGCCCGGGTCCGCCGACAGATGATGGCGGTGCGCGGCGACGGCGTCGGTGGCGTGCCGGTGCTCGACGTCGCCGGCACGAAGGTGTCGCCGTTCATGGATCGTGACGATCTCGCGCAGGTCCTTTCCCTGTGACCGCGCGTGAACACGCAGGTGCCGGATCGCCGGGTGGGGTGGCCGTGCCGGACGGCCTGCTGCCCGCCCAGCAGGAGGTCTGCCGGGACCTGTTGGCGTGGGGGCGGCGTCGGCCTGCCCATCCACCCGACCTCGCCGCCCGCCTGTACGAGCGGTTGCGCGACCGGGTCCTGCCGGCGGTGGCAGACCATGACGGCCAGGTGTTCCTGTCCAAGTCACGCCTGAAGGCGCTGGACTGCGACGGCCGCTGGCTGGACCGCCTCGCATCGCCGTTCACGTGGTCGACGCCGTTGGTGACGGGCACGGCAGTGCACCGAGCGATCGAGTTGGACACGGCGTCGGGTCGTCGGCGGACCCCCGACGAGGTGGTCGAGCGCGTGATCGAGGAACTGTCGGCACAACCGTCCGGCGAAGCCAGTCACCTCGCCACGCTCGACAATCTCGAACTGCAGGCGTTGACGGCGCAGTGTCGTGATCGCGTGGTCGAGTGGCGGGAGTTGTGGCCGTTGCTGGATTCCGTGCACTGCCGTTTCGAACAGACCTTGCGCGCCACGATCGGCCGCGGCCGAGTGGTCCTGCAGGGCAAGCCCGACCTGGTGGTGACGTCGACGTCACCCCGTGACGGGGTTGCGACCGCGATCATCGTCGACCTCAAGACAGGACGGCGCAACGAAGTCGCCGAGCGTGCCGACCTGCGCCTGTATGCCTTGCTGTGGACCCTGAAGCACCGCCAGCCGCCGTTTCGCTGGGCGACGTACTACCTGGCAGAGGGCAGGTGGGACGTCGAGGAGTTCGACCCAGCCCTGCTCGATGCCACCGTCGACCGCATCGGTCGAGCCGTCGACGGTGTCGTCCGACTGGCTCCTCCGCCACCGGATTCCGAACTGCGGCTGCACCCCGGCGGTCACTGTCGGTTCTGCGGAAGGCAGCCAGAGTGTCCGGTGGCACCCCGGGAGTGAGGCGCAACGCAGGCCGGGTGGCCATTCGGACAGGGTCTGTCGCAGTCGTTGCGAAACGCCAACGTGAACGGTGGGTTACCGTTTCTGCTGTTGCGCCTCCCTCTTCCTGTCTCCTGGAGCACTTGTGCCTGCACGCTGGCGTTCGCTTGTCGCGGGCAGTGTCGTGGCAGCGATGGTCGTGGCAGGACCAGCAGTGGCACAGGACCGCGATGACCTGGCCCAGGCACGGGCGCGCATCGATGCGTTGGAAGACCAGCTGGACGCAGCTGTCGCCGAGGCCGGCGGCGCCGAGTTGGACCTGGAGGATGCCGAGCACCGCCTGGCGGCCATCGAGGCCGTGGTCAACCAGGTGGCCCAACGCGTCGACGAGCAGCGCCAGGCGGTCCGCGATGCCGAGAACGAGCTCGAGGCACTGCACGAGCAGCAGGAGCAGGCGCGCCAGGCCGTGCAGCGACGAGCCGTGCAGCTGTACAAGACGGGTTCGGCCGGTGGCGTGTTCGCGCTGTTGCAGGCAACCGACATCCAGGCCGCGATCGAGCGCTCCGAACTGCTGACGTTGCTCGACGCCGATGACCAGGCGATCCTCGAAACGCTCGCCAGCTCCGCAGGTCGCACCGAGGCGGCCCAGGAGGTGCTGGCCGCCGAGGCCGCCGTGCTCGACGGCCTGCTGGAGGAGCAGACCGAGATCATGGCCACGGCCGAGGAGTTGCGCGACTCCCGGGCCCTGGCCGCCGCTGCTGCCGCCGCCGAGGTCGATCGGGTCGAGGAGGCCCACGACGAGGCCGAGGACGAGGCAACCCGGCTCGAGGAGGTCATCCGCAAGGCCGAGGCCGAAGCCGCCGCTCGCGCCGAGGCCGCCCGGCAGGAGGCCGAACGCGCGGCGGCTGCGCGTGCAGCCGCCCAGCGCACGGCAGACACGGCAGACACGTCCGGTTCGTCGTCGCCGGCCAATGGCACCTCGGATTCGTCGCCGGCCAGTGGCTCCACGAGTGCGACGCCGGCAGCGGACCCACCACCCGCGCCGTCGGGCGGCGGCTACGTGTGGCCGGCCTGCGGTTCGGTCACGTCCGAGTACGGCTGGCGCTGGGGTCGTCCGCACAAGGGCCTCGACATCGACGACAACGTCTCGTCGGCGATCTACGCCGCCCAGTCGGGCACGGTCATCTCGGCGGGGTGGAACAGCGGTGGGTACGGCAACCTCACCCTCATCAAGCACGGCGATGGTGTCGTGACGGCCTACGCCCACCAGGCCTCCATCCACGTGAGCACCGGTCAGACGGTCAGCCGGGGACAGCAGATCGGCATCATCGGCACCACCGGCCACTCCACTGGCACGCACCTGCACTTCGAGACCCGGGTCGGCGGCGGTGCCGTCAACCCCCGCAACTTCCTGTCCGGGGGCTGCTGACGGGCATTCCGTGCCGCGGGCACCCGGGGGGAGCAGCATGGTCGGCCAGATGGCGGCATGTGCGTCGTCCACACGGGGTGGGCAGGGGATCGGCTGCGGCGTAGGCTCGACGCATGGAGTCCGACCCGTCCCGATCCGATGACCACGCCCGCTGGCAGGGCTCGGCGATGGGTCACGTCATGGGTGGACTCGACGCCGACGAGTCGTCGGCGTTCCGCCGCCACCTGCTGGGATGCCCCACCTGCAAGGCCCAGGTCCGGGAACTGCGAGACCTCGCCGGCACGCTGCAGTTGGCTGCCCGCGACGAGCAGTCGGTCCAGGCAATCCGCATCGCCGCCCGGACGGCTGCCGACGGTGATCACGAGGCCACGCCGGAACCCGTACGTGTCGGCGGCAGGGTCCTCGCCATCGTCGTCGTCACCGTGCTGGCGCTGGGCCTGTTGGTCTTCAGCAACATGCAGCAGCGCCAGCGAGCGGCCGTGGCATCGTCGGTGGCAAGTGAGCGTGCCAGCACGATCGCGGCACTTGGTTCTGGCCTGGTGATCGACGACGTGACGATGGTGGGCGGTGCATCCGGGGTCGTGGTCAGCGACGGGGACCGCATCGGCTGGTCGCTGTCTGGCCTGCCCCATGCGACCGCGGACGAGTGGCTGGTCGCCTGGCTGGTCACCGATGGTGTTGCGACGCAGGCAGCCGTTGTGGGTCCGGGCGAGCAACCTCCGGGTGCGATGGCCGGGTCCGTCACCGATCACGAGGCCGCCGAGTTGCTCGTGACGATCACGCCGGTCGACTCGTTGGTGCCCACGGTGGCCCGCGGCGAGGACCCGCCCGGTGACGTGTCGGTGACCGCGGACCTGTCACTGGTGCGTGCCGGTAACGGTGGCGCCGACGACTGAGCCCGGGCATTGGCAGCAGCAACGGGTGGCCGGTACCGTTGCCCGCCGCGGGCGCGTAGCTCAGTGGGAGAGCGCTGCCTTCACACGGCAGAGGCCGGAGGTTCGAAACCTCCCGCGCCCACCGCGACACATCACCTGGCCAGGGCCGGTTTCCGACACGATCGGGACCGGCCCTGACTCGTCTTCTGGGGGCTGCAGTCCGCGTGCGTGGTGGGTCAGCGGCAGGTCGCGCAACGGCCGACGAGTTCCAACCGGTGGGTGTCGAGTTCATAGCCCAGGGTGGAACCGACCTCGTCGGCGCCGGCATGCAGCGTGGCCTCGAAGTCTTCCGACAACGTGATGTCGTCGATGCGCCCGCACAGGGAACACACCAGGTGGTGGTGGTGGCCGGTGAGTTCCTCGTCGAGCTCGTAGCGAGCGACGTCCTGCGCGGTGGCGAGACGACGCACCACCCCGCACTGTTCGAACGTGGCGAGGTTGCGGTACAGCGACGACTGGGCCTGGGTCGCTCCCGCCTCGAGGAGCTCGGGGATCGTCAGCGGACGGCCGACCTCCAGCAGCAGGTCGACCAGGTCACGCCGGGCGGTGGTGTAACGCTGACGGGCC
Organism: Nitriliruptoraceae bacterium; assembly: GCA_035267125.1. Taxonomy (GTDB): domain Bacteria; phylum Actinomycetota; class Nitriliruptoria; order Nitriliruptorales; family Nitriliruptoraceae; genus Salsipaludibacter. The sequence goes on from DATFMD010000131.1 coordinate 7,482, forward strand.
TGGCGCAGACGTGCTGCGACCAGCGGATGGACGTCGCTGTGGGGGTCATTGCTCATGAGACTGATTGTAGTCCATGTTCCGAGAAGTTCCGAGAACCGTCGTTGGCGGGCAGACGGCCGGCGGCTTCGGTGCTCGTCCGTCCCGTCGCGGTGTGACACGCCGGTCAGGTCAGGAATGGGCAGCAACCCGACCGATGTCGCGACCGACCGCGACCAGGAAGAACAGCACCACCGACGCCAGCGCGATCGATGCAGACCCCGCCGTTGCGAAGTGGTAGCTGGCCAACAGCCCCACCACGACGGCAAGCATGGCCAGCACGGCGGCCGTGACCATCATCGC
>DATFMD010000132.1:0-3340 GCA_035267125.1 Nitriliruptoraceae bacterium
CACGCAGGCTGTAGAGCTGGACCGAGATGTTGCCGCGCGGCACGACGCGACCCTTCGGCCCGCCGGCTCCTCGAGCGGCAAGGGCGGGGGACGCTGCGCCGGCAACGCCGAGGCCGATGGCGGCAGCTGTCGCAGTGCGAAGAAACGCACGGCGATCCATCACGGACGGTTTGTCATGATTCATGGTGTCTCCAACATTGGGGGGGAAACACCACGCCGCAGGTGCTGCGCCCGCGTGGCGCCGTCAGGGCCGGCTGGCACGACGGGCACGGTCGCGCCAGGATCTTGGAAGGTCGTTGGGCTGGATCGTTCTTGACTGGGCCATCGTGGGCTGGACCGAAGGGGAATCACCGATCGGCTGGATCGCATGGCTACTCGGAGGCGAAGGCAGTGTCGAACGAGGTCTCCGATGGCTCGATCGCGACGACCTTGCGCATGAATTCCTGGGCGTCGGGTCCACCCAGTTCGCGATCCATGCCCGCGTCCTCCCACTCCACCGAGATCGGGCCGTCGTAGCCGATCGAGTTGAGCATGCGGATCACGGCCTCCCACGGCACGTCACCATGGCCGGTCGACACGAAGTCCCAGCCGCGACGCGGGTCGCCCCATGGCAGGTGCGAACCCAGGCGGCCGTTGCGCCCGTTGTCCTGGACCACGGACTCCTTGCAGTCCACGTGGTAGATGCGGTCCTTGAAGTCCCACAGGAACCCGACCGGGTCGAGGTTCTGCCACACGAAGTGGCTCGGGTCGAAGTTGAGTCCGAAGCCCTCACGGTGGTCGATGGCCTCCAGCGTGCGCACGGTCGTCCAGTAGTCGTAGGCGATCTCGGACGGGTGCACCTCGTGGGCGAACTTGACCCCGACCTCGTCGTAGACGTCGATGATGGGGTTCCAGCGGTCCGCGAAGTCCTGGTAGCCGGCATCGATGGTGGCCTGGTCGACGGGGGGAAACATGGCGACGTAGTGCCAGATCGACGAGCCCGTGAAGCCGATGACCACGTCCACGCCCAGCTTGGCGGCGGCACGGGCCGTGTCCTTCATCTCCTCGGCGGCGCGCTGGCGCACGCCCTCGGGATCACCGTCACCCCAGATGCGCGCGGGCAGGATTGCCTCGTGGCGCTGGTCGATGATGGCGTCGCAGACGGCCTGGCCGACCAAGTGGTTGCTGATCGCCCAGGTCTCGAGGCCGTGCTCGGCGAGGATCTCGCGACGCGATTCGACGTAGCCGTCCTCGTTGATGGCTCGGTCAACTTCGAAGTGGTCGCCCCAACATGCAAGTTCGAGGCCGTCATAGCCCCATTCGGCTGCCTTCCGGCAGATCTCGGTGAACGGCATGTCGGCGAACTGGCCGGTGAACAGGGTGAGGGGTCGAGCCATGGTCATGTGTCCTTTGTTGGTCTGCACGTGTCTGCACGGGTGGTGCGGTGCTGCCTGCACGGTCGCACGTGGGCCTGCATTCGCCCGGGACCGGTGATGCTGGGGCCTCCGCCGGCCGCCCGTCACGTGGTGCAGGCACGTGACGGGCAGACCGACGGAGGGGTCGTTCACTGTTGGTCGTACAGGTCCTCCAGGGCAGCGACCAGGACGTCACTCGCGGTGTCGTCGTCCAGGCCCTCTGCGGTGTCGATCGCACGATCGATCCACTGGCGAGCCTGCTTGGCCTTGCCCTTGTCCGCCATGCTCTCGGACTTGGCGAGGTCGCGACGCAGTGCGTCAGCCTCGCTGGCGCTGATCGCACCGTCGTCCTCGAGCATGTCGATGAGGGCATCGAGGTCGCCGTAGGAACTCTCCGTCGTGAAGTCGACCTCCACGACGGTCGTGTTCCCGATGGCGTCGACAGCCTCGACCCGCAGGGTGTGGTCACCCAGCGGCAGGTCCCACAGGTCCAGCTCGAACTCCTGTGGCGAATCCCCACTGGCGATCTCGTCACCGTCGACCGACACGGTCAGGCTGTCGAGACCGCTGAGGTCGTCGACTGCCGTCACCGTGACGTCCAACGATTCGGACACCCCGTAGGTGGCCTCGTCGTCGATGCCCGAGACGGTGACCTCCGGCCCCGTGGTGTCCTCCACGACCGTGAAGTCGTAGCGGACGGTCACGAAGTTGCCGGCGTTGTCGTGGGCACGCACGAACAGCTCGTGCTCGCCAGGTGCGACGCTGCCGGGGAGGAACGGCCCGCCGTCGGGCAGGTCACGATCGATGATGTCGCCGTCCAGCCGAACGCGGATGATCCGCAGCCCGGAGGTGGCGTCGGTCGCCGACCAGGTGACCTCGTTGCCGAGGCCTGCGATGAACTCGTCGCCGTCGGCGATGCCGTCGACGCTGAGCTCGGGTGCGGTGGTGTCGAGGTTGACCTCGACGGTCTCCACCTCGGTGGTCTCGTCGCCACGAACGGCGCGGACCTCCAGGGTGTGCGACCCGTCGGTGTCGATGACCAGGACGCCGTCGTCGTCGGCCACCCAGCCGGCGCCGTCGAGGTTGAACTCGACTGTCGCGTCGTCGTTGGTGGCAGCAGTGACGGTGACCGGGCTGACGTACCAGCCGTCACGACCGTCTGCCTCCGCCGGGTCGACGCTGACGTCCAGCGTCAGCTCGTCCATGGTGGCGCAGTCGGCCTCCTCGAGCCCGGCGGCGGTGGCGATGCCACCCCACATGTGCTCGCGGAACAGCTCGTCGGTGGTGAAGCTGGCCTCGGTGTGGCCCAGCGCGGTGTACCAGGAGCGGCCACCGTCGTAGTCGTGGCACCACGACATCGGGTGGTCACCCATCGCAAGGTCGTCACCCACGGCGTAGGTGGACTCGTCGATGGTCATGAGGACGTGGACGTCCTCACGCGGGTTCTCCTGGAAGGAGTACCACTCGTCCACACGGGTCCAGTCCTCGGGGAGGTGGTCCGTCGACGGGTGGTCGCCGTCCTCGACGTGCAGCGTTGCCTCGGGGGTACCCGGCGGGTGACCCTCGAAGTACGCACCGACGAGGTCGCCGTACCACTCCCAGTCGTACTCGGTGTCGGATGCCGCGTGGACGCCGGCGAAGCCGCCGCCACCCTGGATGTAGCGCTCGAAGGCGTCCTGCTGGACCCCGTTGAGCACGTCACCCGTCGTGGACAGGAACACCACCGCATCGAACTGGGCGAGGTAGCTGTCGCTGAAGGCGTTGCCGTTCTCGGTGATGACGGTCACGGCCCCGTTCTCGTTGGCGAGTTCCGTGATGGCCTGTTGGCCGGCCGGGATCGACGAGTGACGGAAGCCGGCGGTCTTGGAGAAGACCAGGATCCGCGGCGTGTCCTCCTCGGCGATCGTGAAGTCCGCCGAGCCGATGTCGCTGGTGTTGTCGTCGAC
>DATFMD010000133.1:0-4610 GCA_035267125.1 Nitriliruptoraceae bacterium
TGGGGACACTGTGATCGACGAACACGACCACGTGCTGATCATGTCGCGCACCCACGACCTGCCCCGAGCCCGTCGCCTGCTGCGGCGGGAGCGCGAGCCGATCGATCGGGTCGTGGTGCTGGGGGCCACGCGCATGGCAGAGTTGGCCACCGACATGTTGTTGGCCAACCGCATGGACGTCGTGCTGGTCGACCACGATGACGATCGCTGCCGCAGACTGGCCGACCGCCATCCGCGCGCGCTGGTGATCAACGGCAGTCCCACCGATCCGGCCGTGCTCGCCGACCTGCAACTGGGCAACGAGGATGCCGTCGCCGCGCTGTCCGGGTGGGATGACGTCAACCTGACCGCGAGCCTGGTCGCCAAGGCGCTGGGTGCCTCCACGGCCATTGCCCGCTTCCACCGGCTCAGCTACGTGGGGCTGATGGTCGGGTCCGACATCGACGCGTCGGTGTCCAGTCGCCTTGCCGCGGCCAATGCCATCCTGGCCTTCGTGCGCCGCGGCCGAATCCACTCGGTGGCCACGTTCAAGGACACCGACTCGGAAGCACTCGACATCGAGGTGGCACCGGGTTGCACCGCCGACGGACTGCGGGTCATGGACCTCGACCTGCCCACGACGGCCGTCATCGGCGGCATCGCTCGAGATGGCGACGCCGCAGTCCCCGTGGGTGCCACCCGAATCCAGGCGGGCGACCGCCTGATCGTGCTGGCCCCGCCCGAGGCCATCCACGACATCGAACAGATGTGCACGGCGTGAGCGGCGACATGGGTGACCGCCCCGAGGACTCGGGTGGGCTGGGCCGAGCCCGGCTGCGTCGGTCGCGTGGTCGACCGACGCGTCGACAGATGCTCACCCGGTTGGCCTTCATCGTCGGGGCAGTCGTCACCGCCACCGGTGCCACGATGGTGGTGCCCACCATCGTGGCGCTGCTGTTCGGCGAGTTCCGGGATGCCGGGATGATCGCGATTGCCGGCGCCACGACGGTCACCATCGGCCTGGTCACGTGGCGATGGCTGGGCACGAGAGGTGAGTTGACCACGCGCGAGGGGTTCGCCGCCGTGGGCCTGTCGTGGGTCAGCATGTCCATCGTCGGAACCCTTCCCTACCTCCTGACCGGTGGCATCGACTCGATCACCAACGCATTCTTCGAGACCGCGTCGGGGTTCACCACCACGGGCTCGTCGATCCTGGCCGACCCCTCGTCACTGGGCCACGGACTGCTGGTCTGGCGATCCCTGACCCAGTGGGTCGGAGGCATGGGCATCATCGTGCTGTCGATCGCGGTGCTGCCCTTGTTGGGGGTGGGTGGGGTCGAGTTGGCGCGCGCGGAGTCACCCGGGCCGACCCCCGACCGCCTGACGCCGCGCTTCCGCGAAACCGCCAAGCGCCTGTGGCTCGTCTATGCGGGCCTCACCGCCGTCGAGGCGATCCTGCTCTCGCTGGGCGACATGACGGTCTTCCAGGCCGTGAACCACTCCCTGACCACCATGTCCACCGGCGGGTTCGGCACCGAGGCGACGTCGTTGACCTCGTTCAGCCCCTACACCCAGTGGGTGGTGATCCTGTTCATGTTCGCCGCCGGCGGGTCGTTCGCGCTGCACTTCCGGGCGCTGCGCGACCCCCGGGTCTACGGCCGCTCGGGCGAGTTCAAGCTGTACGCCGGGATCGCCGCGGGCGCGGTCTTCCTCATCATCGCCGGACTCCTGGACGGCGGCGACGTGGTGTTCTCGGACACGGGGTTGGAGCCGCTGCTTCGTGACGGCGTGTTCACGGCACTGACGCTGATCACCACGACGGGGTTCGCCACGGCTGACTTCGGCCAGTGGGTGCCCGGACTGCAGATCCTCGTCGTCGGGCTGTTCTTCGTGGGCGGCATGGCGGGGTCGACGGCAGGCGGCGTCAAGTCGTTTCGGATCGGCGTGTTGTCCAAGTCCGCCTCGTCTGACCTTCGGCGCCTGGTCCATCCACGAGGCGTCTTCGTGACGAGGTTCGACGGGCACGCGGTGCCGACCGACATCGTGCGCAACGTGCAGTCGTTCTTCCTGTTCTACATGTTCCTGTTCATGACCGCCACGTTCGCACTGAGCGTCATCGAGTCCCGCGTGCTCGGCGTGGTCGGACTCGACCTGGTGACGTCGACGTCGGCGGTGGCGAGCGCGCTGGGCAACATCGGCCCGGGCCTGGGCGCGGTCGGCCCCACCGAGAACTTCGCCGTGATCCAACCACTGGGCAAGTGGTTGTTGTCGGGGCTGATGATCGTCGGCCGGCTCGAGATCTTCCCGATCCTGTTGCTGTTCACGCCGGACCTGTGGAAGCGGTGAACCGCTGCGCGGTTCATTGGAGTTGCTCGCTGCGCTCGCAACGTCCAGTGGTGATGTCCGAAAACCATTCCGGGTCGGTGATGAGGATGCGAAGGGGCGGGGTCAGGGGCGGCGGCGTTGCATCAGGGTGGGTGGGGCCTCGTAGTCGGTGAATCCGAGGCGCCGGTACAACTGCTGGGCGCTGGAGGTGACCAGCGCCCAGCGGCCGACGTCGGCAAGGTCGGGCGCATCCACCAGGAATTCGGTCACTGCCGTGCCCAGGCCACGACCGCGATGGTCGGGCTCCACCCAGACGTCGGCCAGCCAGGCATGCGTGACGCCATCCGTCACGGCGCGAGCGAAGGCGACCGTTGCTCCGGCAGCATCCAGCGCCACGGCGACACGGCTGCTGGCGAAGGCCCTGTCGTGGTCCTCGCGGCTGCGACCGCGGGCCCAGTAGGACTCGCGCGACAGGGCGCGATGGGCGAGCTCCATGTCCAGGGACGCGGGATCTCCCACGATGCGGTAGTCGCCGACCTGCACCTCGCGTCGCATCAGTCCGTCCCCGACTCCATGGCGGCCCCGTCGAGCAGGGCTTCCTCGGTGCCCGTGACCGCCGGGTTCGTGGTGATCTGGGCTGCCCCGCCGGGAGGCAGGGACCCGATCAACGTGCCGTGCTCGACCAGCAACTGGCCCTCGTCGAGCGGCTGCGTGGCATAGGCCTCGAGCTTGTCGCGAGAATCCGCGATGTCGAGGTTGCGCATGGTCAGCTGCCCGATGCGGTCCGTCGGGCCGAACGCAGCGTCCTCGACGCGCTCCATCGACAACTTCTCGGGGTGGTAGGAGAAGTTGGAACCCTGCGTGTCGAGGATCGAGTAGTCGTCGCCGCGACGCAACCGCAACGTGACCTCGCCGGTGACCAACGACGCGACCCAGCGTTGGATGGACTCGCGCATCATCAGTGCCTGCGGGTCCAACCATCGCCCCTCGTACATCAACCGACCCAGCGCGCGGCCCTGGTCGCGGTAGCGCGCAATCGTGTCCTCGTTGTGGATCGCGTTGAGCAGTCGCTCGTAGGCGATCCACAACAATGCCATCCCGGGGGCCTCGTAGATGCCACGAGACTTGGCCTCGATGATGCGATTCTCGATCTGGTCCGACATCCCCAGGCCGTGCCGACCACCAATGGTGTTGGCCTCCATCACCAGGGCAACCGGGTCATCGAAGACCGTGTCGTTGATGCGCACGGGACGGCCCGCTCGGAACCCGATCGTGACGTCCTCGGTCTCGATCGCGACGTCCGGGTCCCAGAACTTCACACCCATGATCGGCTCGACGCTCTCCAACGACACGTCCAGGTGTTCGAGGCTCTTGGCCTCGTGGGTCGCCCCCCAGATGTTGGCGTCGGTCGAGTACGCCTTTGCCTCGCTGTCGCGATAGGGCAGGTCATGGGCCGCCAACCACTGGCTCATCTCGGAGCGCCCGCCCAGCTCGGCAACGAAGTCGGCATCCAGCCACGGCTTGTAGATGCGCAGGTTGGGGTTGACCATCAGCCCGTAGCGGTAGAACCGCTCGATGTCGTTGCCCTTGAAGGTCGACCCGTCACCCCAGATGTGCACGTCGTCGTGCCGCATCGCACGCACGAGCATGGTGCCGGTGACGGCTCGGCCGAGTGGCGTCGTGTTGAAGTAGGTGCGACCGCCGGAGCGGATGTGGAAGGCACCGCAGGCAATGGCCGCCATGCCTTCGTCCACCAGCTCGCGACGGATGTCCAACGCCCGTGCGATCTCGGCACCGTATTCACGGGCCCGAACGGGGACGCTGGGAATGTCAGGTTCGTCGTACTGGCCGATGTCGGCGGTGTAGGTGCACGGCACGGCGCCCTTGTCCCGCATCCAGGCCACGGCGACCGAGGTGTCGAGGCCCCCGGAGAACGCGATGCCGACGCGTTCTCCGAACGGCAGGCTGGTCAGGACCTTGCTCATGTGTGGGGGCCTTCGGATCTGGTGTCGTGGCGTCGCGCAGACGGTAGCAAGGCTGCATGAACCGTGCAACTTCATGCACTCCCTATGCGTGGCTCGGGTTCACGCCGTGGCGCAGCGGACCGGTGGGCGACGTCACTGCCCGAGTTGGGCACGGATTCGTTCGGCCAGTTCTGCACCGGGCACGCCTTCGGCTGCCACGACGAGCACCGTGTCGTCACCCGCCACCGTGGCGATCGCCCCGTCAACACCGCCCAGGTCGATGGCCGATGCAACCGGGTGGGCGCAGGCCGGCGGCGTCCGCAGGACCACGAGGTTGCCACT
>DATFMD010000134.1:0-5455 GCA_035267125.1 Nitriliruptoraceae bacterium
CAACCCCCGCAACGCCGCCTCCGGAGCCCTGCGCCAGAAGGACCCGGCGATCACCGCGACCCGGCCACTGTCCCTGTGGATCCACGGGATGGGAGCGCTGCAACTGGGCGGGGTCGGGCCGGAGCCAACGACATCGGCAGCCGACGACGCACTGCCGGACCCGACCGACGAGGCGCTCTCGTCGGAGCCCGGTGCAGCCACGTTCGCCACGCACTCGGGGTTCCTGGCATGGTGTCGCCGGGCTGGGTTGCCCGTCGCCGACGAGACCCTGCTCACCGACGATCCTGACGAGGTCTGGGACTTCGTCGACCACTGGACCACGCACCGCCACGACCCCACCTACGAGATCGACGGGGTCGTGGTCAAGATCGATGACCTCGCCCAGCGGGCCGCCCTGGGGTCGACCGCCCGAGCCCCGCGCTGGGCGATCGCCTACAAGATGCCGCCGATCGAGGCGACGACCACGCTGCGAGACATCGAGATCAACACCGGCCGAACCGGGCGGGTGACCCCGTTCGCGGTCGTCGAACCGGTCACGGTGTCGGGCGTGACCATCACCTATGCCACGTTGCACAACGAGATCCAGGTGCATGCCAAGGACGTGCGGATCGGTGACACGGTCAGCATCCGACGAGCCGGTGACGTCATCCCCGAGGTGGTCGGCCCGGTGCTGTCGCAACGCCCTGGCGGTGCCGAGGTCTGGCACATGCCGCACGACTGCCCATCGTGCGGGACCCCGCTGGTCCGCCCCGAGGGCGAGGCACACCACTTCTGCGAGAACGTCGACTGTCCCAACCGGATCCTGGAATCGTTGAGCCACTTCGGTGGCCGCAAGGCCCTCGACATCGAGGGCCTCGGCTACAAGACCGCCAAGCTGCTGCTCGACGAGGGGCTGGTGAGCGACCTCGCCGACGTCTTCGGGCTCGACCGGCGTCGCGACGAACTGCTGGCGCTGGAGGGCTGGAAGGAACGGTCGGTCGACAACCTGCTGGCCGGCATCGACCAGGCCCGGACCCAGCCCATGGACCGACTGTTGGTCGGCCTCAACATCCGCCACCTCGGCCCCACGGTCGCCAAACTGTTGGCCCATTCGTTCGGCGACATGGCGACGTTGGCGGCGGCGACGCCGGACCAGATGGCGGCGATCGACGGCATCGGGCCCGTGATCGGTGAGGCGGTCTTCTCGTTCTTCGCCGTCGACCGCAATCGGGAACTGGTCGACAAGATGCGCGACCTGGGCATGCGCATGACCGCCGAGCAGGACGTGACCACCTCGAACGTGCTCGACGGCATGTCGATCGTGGTGACCGGGACCCTGGAGGGGTTCAGTCGGACGGAGGCCAAGGAGGCCATCGAGTCGCGAGGGGGCAAGGCGACCTCGAGCGTGTCGGGACGCACTTCGGCCGTCGTCGTCGGTGCGGCACCGGGCAGCAAGGCGGACAAGGCCCGCGACGTCGGTGTCCCGATCCTGGACGAGGCCGGCTTCGCGTCGCTCCTGGAGACCGGGAACATCGCGGAGTCCTGACAGGCGTGGCATCTCACGTCTCCGCGATCGCATGGACCGCGCGTGGACCGGGCGTGCGGGCAGCGACCGTTCACGGCACCTGAATGCTGGGTTTCGTGGGTCGAGATGGACGTGTCGGTCGGGCCGCACCACACTGCATGTCGGCGCCACCCGTCGCGCCGACTGCGGATTCCTGGATTGCGATGAGTGCCGAGACACCTGCTGCCGCGCGGCATCGGCTGCCCCTGGTGCGCGACCGCATGCCGCAACGGCTGGTTCGGTTGTTCGGAGGTCTCGTCCTGTTCGGTGTCAGCATGGGCATGATGATCCAGGCTGCGCTGGGCGTGGGGCCATGGGACGTCCTGCACCAGGGGCTGTCACTGCACCTGCCACTGAGTTTCGGCACGATCGTCATCATCATGAGCGGCGTCGTGTTGCTCCTGTGGATCCCGTTGCGGGAACGCCCCGGGATCGGCACGATTGCCAACGCCATCGTGATCGGTGTGGTCGTCGACGCGACGCTGTTGGCGTTGGAGACGCCGGTCTCGCTGGCCGGTCGGTGGGCGCTGATGCTCGGGGGCGTGCTGCTCAACGGGATCGCCACCGGTCTGTACATCGGGGCCGGTCTGGGGCCGGGCCCCCGAGACGGACTGATGACCGGCCTGGCCGCACGCGGTCACTCCATCTCGTTCGTGCGCACCGGCATCGAGGTCGTCGTGCTGGCCGCGGGATGGGCGCTTGGCGGCGTCGTCGGCGTCGGCACCGTGGTCTTCGCCCTGGGCATCGGACCGTTGGCGCAGGTGTTCCTGCCGGTGTTCACCGTGCAGGACCGCGTACCCACCTCCACCGGCTGACCGCGACGGCCGGGGCGTCCGGCCGGCCGGTGCCCAGCGCCCGGGGTGCGGCGTATCCTCGGTCGTGGTGCGGTGCTGGCCGCCCTCTTCGACCCTGTTGACTCGACTCCCACCCATCCGGAAGTGCCAATGACCTCCAACCTCCACCTCCTCCATGTCGCCGGTGTGTCCCCCTGGCTCGACCAGATCTCGCGGTCGATGCTCGACAAGGGCGATCTGCAACGCCACGTCGACGACAACGCCATTCGCGGCGTCACGTCCAACCCGTCGATCTTCGCCGAGGCCATCACCAAGTCGAACGACTACGACGAGCAGGTCGACGAGATGGCCGGTCGCGGGGCGTCGACCGAGGAGATCATCCAGACCCTGATGGCCGACGACCTGCGCCGCGCGTGTGACGTGCTGGCCCCGGTGTACGAGGCCTCCGACGGTCGTGACGGCTTCGTGTCGGTCGAGGTCACGCCGACGCTGGCACACGACACCGACGCCACCATCGCCGAGGCGCGCGAATGGTCCAAGACGATCGACCGGCCCAACCTGCTGGTCAAGGTCCCGGCGACCGAAGCCGGTCTCCCGGCCATCGAACAGTTGATCGCCGAAGGCATCTCGGTCAACGTGACGCTGATCTTCTCGCTGGAGCGCTACCGCAAGGTGATGGCCGCCCACGTCGCCGGTCTCCAGCGTGCCAGTGCGGACGGACTCGACCTGTCGACGATCGCGTCGGTGGGCTCGTTCTTCATCTCGCGGATGGACGTGGAGGTCGACCAACGGCTCGACGACCTGGGCAGCGAGGAGGCCCTGGCGCTGAAGGGCACCACGGCGATCGCCAACGGCCTGTTGGCCTACGAGGCGTTCCTGGACACCTACCGCGGCGATGACTGGGAGGAGTTGGTGGCCGCGGGTGCACGTGTGCAGCGGCCGCTGTGGGCGTCCACCTCCACCAAGGACCCGTCCTATCCCGACACGCTGTACGTGGACACCCTCGTCGCCCCCCACACCGTCAACACGATGCCGCTGAGCACCGTGGAGGCGTTCCAGGACCACGGCGTGACGCCGGTGGCCTTCGGACCCGAGGAGGTCGCCGCGGCCCACACCACGCTGGATCGGATGGCCGACGTCGGCGTGGACTACGACGACGTGATGGACGTGCTCGAACGCGAAGGCGTCGACAAGTTCATCGCCTCGTGGGACGAGGTCGTCGACGACGTCGCCGGCGAGGTGGACACCCACCGCTGATGGGTCGACTGGCAGGTTCGGGGGATGCCGTCGTCGATCGGCTCGTGGCCGGCATCGCCCGGGCCCACGAAGGTGACGCCGACGCGATCGAGGAGGTCGTCGCGTCGGACGTCGTGTGGCGCGACGACGACGATGTCCTCGACGGTGTCGACGAGGTCGTGGGGCACTTCCTGGCCCACGGTGGCTGGCGTGAGATCTTCGAGGTCGACGCGGTGACGCCGCAGGGTCCGGGCCAGTGGCGACTGACGTGGACGTTGTGGCTGCGCGCCGATTCGAGCAGCTATCGCCGCGACGGGACCGCCCACATGGTCGTCGAGGATGGGCTGGTCACGCGTTGGGAGTCATCGGCCACCGAGCGCGAGGACGGCTCCCTGGCACCGTGGGGCGAAGACTGACCTGCGTCTGGATCACGGTTGGCCGCTGCTGCACACGTACTCGGCTGCGCCGGCGAGCGAAATCGTTCACCAGCGCAGCCGGGTTTGGTCAGGAGGGGCTGGTCACTGCGGGGTGTGGCACACGCGCAGGATCAGCGTTTCGTCCTGGGGTGCCTTCACCTGCAGGCTGGTGATGCCCGGCCCGGTCAGGTGCAGGGTCTCGGGAGTGGCGTTCAGCGTCATGGTGGCGCTGTCGGTGGCTGCACCCGAGGCGTCGTGTGCCGTCACCGTGGCCGGACTCGAGTAGTGCACCAGCGTGATGTCCACACTCGCTGCCGGGGTCGGCAGCGCGATGGTGGTGTCGTACCACGCGTGCAACCCGGTGGTGGCCGACCAACTGACGATCTCGGTCGTCGGCATCACTGCGCCGGTGTGGTCGCGCACCTCGAAGGTGTGCCCGGCGATGGTCCACGGGTTGGCATTGGTCCCCACCGGCAGCCCAGTCAGGTCGAGGCAGTCGCGGCCCTCGCCCGGCTTGCCCTCACAGTCGTGGATGACGACGCCCTCGATCGTGCCGGTGAAGGCGGTGTCCTGGAACTCCTTGCTGGGATCGAAGCGGAATCGGTAGGAGGCGGTCACCTGGTCACCGACCAGGCCGCGGTCCCGCGCCTTGACGATCCGACCACACAGCACGCCCTCCATCATGCCGGGGCTGTGGCATTCCTGGCAGTCGTCGAAGGCGGGCCGGCGGTGGGTGCCGACGTTGGTCATGCCGCGCAGGCGGCCCTCGATGACCAATCCCTTGCTGCGCCAGCGGAACTCGCCGGCGTGCACACCGCGGTTGTGGCCGTCGTCGTCGCGGAAGGTGGTCACGAGGCGGCGGACGACGAGCTCGCCGTCGGTGTCGGGGCGGCGGTCGTCGCAGGGCTCGTGTGACTCGAGGCGCGCGCGCAGCAGGTGGTCGGTCACCAGCGTGGCGCAGGATCCGGCCTCGGTCTCGCACTTGCGATGGTCGAGGTCCAGGCGGGTCAGCTCACCCTTGACGTTCTTGGAGACGCTGCGCAGGCAGTGCGTGCGTTCCCACAGTTGTCGGGCAGTCGGACATGGTCCTGCCGTGGTCGTGCTCATTGGTTCCCCCGTTGTCGTGCCCTCGACCGATCTGGTCGAGCGAGAACTTGGAGGAAGTTCGTGGCGCGCTGATACGCATTCGTGTCGTTTCGCGACGCCCTACGGCGCGTGCAGCACGTGGACGCCGGCGGCGTCGAGTTCGTCGATCGCCGCGGCCGTGGTGTCGGCGGCGACGCCACCGGCCAGGTCAAGGTCGACGGTCGTGGTGAAGCCGAACGCGACGGCGTCCAGCGCCGTGGCGCGCACGCAGTGGTCGGTGGCGAGCCCACCGATGACCACGTCGGTGATGTCGTGGCCACGCAGGACGTCGACCAGCGGCGCACCGTCGTCGGTCGCGCCCTCGAATCCAGAGTAGGCCG
>DATFMD010000135.1:0-3285 GCA_035267125.1 Nitriliruptoraceae bacterium
ACCTTGCGATCGGGGTCCTTGGCGTAGGCCTCGTCCACCTTCTTGCGGTCGGCCGTCTCGTTGAACGCCTCGGCGACCCACATCAGGGGCGTGTGCAGGCGCACTGGTCGTCCCTGGGCATCCAGCGTGTTGATCGTGAAGGCGAAGCGTTGACCGCCGACGGTCGGCCAGAACCAGTTCGCCTGGCTGTTGCCCTCGGTGTTGCCGGGCGGGTCGATGACGGGCGACACGAGGGGTCGGATGTCGACCTGCCCGAACGGCAGGTCGCGTCGGGTGAACGGACGTCGCCGCTCCCCGATGACCAGGAACATGCGTTGGTAGAGGCCTGCCACCGAGTTCGTGAGGGTCTTCATCTTGCGTTCGGTGATCTTGACCAGCGCAGTCTGGTGGCCGAACGGGTAGAGGTAGCCCGGGTAGACCACGCGCACGAACTGGTCGCGGCCCATCGGCGCGACGTGGTCCCACGCCAGGAGTGCGCCCATGCCGGCCAGGGAGTAGGGCTTGGTCGTCCAGGCCCCGTGCAGGTCGAGCCAGGCGCCGAGGCTGGACAGCCACAGTGCCTGTGCTCCCACCGGGACGGGCGCGATCGGGTCGTCGTCCTCGTCCAGCCAGGTCTCGGCGGTCTGGCGCACCAGCATGTGGCGATCGAAGCGGTCCAGGGAGCCGCGGACGCCGGGACCACGGGTGCTGCTGTCGTCGACGACGTGGCTCAGTGCGAACGTGTCGTCGGTGTCCTTGTCGCTGGACTTCCAGTCGTCGCCCACCCAGTCGCGATCACGCGCCCACAGGGCCCGCACGATCCGCCGGGTGCCGTTGCGCTCGTCGGGCAGTCCGCCCTCGGTGGTCGGGACCTGCGCCAGGCGGCTGTGCCACAACTCGACGTGGAGCGGGTCGTCCTGGGCGCCGACCGGTGCCGGGGCGTGGGCGAAGCGGCCCTCCGCACTGGGCGAGATCACGAGTCGGTAGGGGGCCTCGATGGCGGTCTCGGACGGGGTGGGCGGCCGGCTGAGCTTGCGCCGCGAGATCCGGATGTCGGGCAGGTCGGGGACCAGCCCGCCACCGGGCCGGAAGATGGAGTTGTCGGGGATGCGCGTGCGCGGTGCGATGGTCGGTGTCGCCCGTGCCAACACCTGCCTCGCGCGTCGCAGGTTGCGGCTGTGGATGCGGCGACCGGCCGTCGTGGACAGGTCCGGGGCCGGATTGGTGCGCAGCAGGTCCCGGGTCGCAGTGGCGATCACGGGTCCGGTCTCGTGCAGCGCCAGGACCAGGCCGTCGCCGATGTGGATGATGTCGGGATCGATGACGACGAGCCCGCTGCCCGTGTCGATGCGACCGACGGTGGGGGCATCACCCGGTGATGCCAGCGGGTGGACGACGAGGTCGAGGTGGCGGACGGCGGCCAGGATGCCGGCCGACGAGAATTCGATCTCCAGGCCGCTGGGGACCGCGAACACCAATCGTGAGGTCCGGGCCGGGCGCCACTCGACCGGCGCCGTGACGGTCGTGCCGGGTGGGTCAGCCGTGTAGGCAGGGCTGTGGTAGGGACTCTCGGGGTCGTTGAGCCGATCCTGTTCCTGCTCCTCGGGGGTGACGGGTGCCCCGGTCGATGGGTCCGGCACCGGCGCGGGCGTCTCGTACACGGCTCGTTCGAAGCCGTGCTGGAACGCATGGTCGACGTAGAGGCGGGCGTCGTCGATGCCGTCGCGCGGCCGGATGGCTGGAGGCAGGTCGTCACCGGTGACCAGTTCACAGCCGGTGAACGCCACGCCGAGCGAGACCAGGTCGCGGGCGCGGACGATGTCGACGGCGATGGCGTCGTCGGAGGCGGCCGGGTCGTCCGGCGGCCCCCCGGGCAGCACTGGATGCAACTCCACGGGAACGTGGTCCAGCGCCAGTCGCCATCCGGCAGCGAAACGGAGGGTGTCGTCGACTGGCACGACTCGACGTGGCATGGCCTTCTCCCCGGCTCGAAATCCATGCGATGCAGCGAAGCCGACCCTAACAAGGCCGGCATCGCGTGGGAAGCGGTGTGCGGCCTGTCCACGTACGCGTGCGCTTCCCGTCAGGTCCCCATCACGTCTGCGGCCGTTCGCCAAGGCACCGGTACAGCGTGTCGCGCAGGGCCACCTCGCGCGGGTCGGTGGGGTTGCCGAAGCCCATCTGGTTCATCACGTAGCCGTATCCGAGGCCGAGGTCTGGGTCGGCGAAGCCGAACGACCCACCCGCACCGGCGAAGCCGTAGCTGCGGTCCGACGAGCCCAGCACGAACGCCGAGGACGGTTTGCCGAACCCGAGCGAGAAGGCCAGGTCGAAACGCAGCACGATGTCCTTGCCGCCGGGCACGGGCTCGGTCACCGGTTCCGCGAGGGCTTCCAGCGTTGCGGGCCGAAGGTCCAGCCGGGTTCCCCCGGTCGCGAACTCACCGAAGGCCGTCCCGACGGCACGGGCGCTGCCGACGCCGCCGAACGCTGGCAGCTCGAGGGCGAGGATGTCGCGCTCGTTGATGATGCCAATCTCCTGCACATCCATGGGCATGACCAGGAAGGCGCGTGCAGTGAGGCTTCCGGGCCGCATGAGTCCAGCGAGGAGTCGCCACTCCATGTCCTGGAGGTGGAGCAGCCCCCGTGCAATCGGCGCGCCCAGGAAGGTCGCCAGACGTGCATCGGGCAGATCGTCGGGGACCCCGATCATGAAGTCGAGTCCACCGAGCGGTGCGGCGATCTCCTGGGCGAAGAACGCCCCGACCGAGCGGCCCGCCGGGTCGACCCGGCGCAGCAACTCGCCCTCGTAGAAGCCGAGCGTGACGGCGTGGTAGCCCTGTATGGTGCCGGGCTCCCACAGCGGTGCCTGGTCGGCCAGCCGTGCCGCGAGGTCGTCGGGGTCGGCCAGGACCTCCCAGTCGAGCGGCTCGTCGAGGACTGCGAGGCCGGCGCGATGGCCAAGCAACTCGCGCACGGTGATCGCGCCCTTGCCCTCGGCGGCGAACTCCGGCCAGTACGTCGCGACCGCCTCGTCGAAGTCCAGCCAGCCACGGCTGTGGGCGACCGCCAGGGTCATGGTCGCCATCCCCTTGGTGGTCGACCACACCGGCACCATCGTGTCCGGTCGCCACGGCCGGGTCCGGTCCTGGTCGGCGTGGCCGCCCCACAGGTCGACGACGACCCGGCCCTCCTGCACGATGTGCAGGGCGGCCCCGACCTCGTCGCGTTCGGCGAAGTTGCGGACGAAGGTGTCGGCGACCGGCCCGTAGCCGTCCTCGACGCCACCCCGGATCCAGTCGTCGGG
>DATFMD010000136.1:0-3074 GCA_035267125.1 Nitriliruptoraceae bacterium
GACGTCGGCCAGGGCGCGCAGCAGGTGCGGGGCCAGCGAGCGACCGCCGGGCTGGCCGTTCCACGCGCCCAGGTCCTTGCCCCACGAGGTCGTGTTCTCGCTGACCAGCACGAGTTCGCGCACGCCCTGGGCCGCCAGCCACGTGGCCTCGGCGACCAGTTCGTCGATGCCGCGGGACCGGAACCGACCCCGAAACGACGGAATCGCGCAGAACGTGCACAGGCGGTCACACCCAGAAGCGATCTTGAGGTAGGCCCAGGTGCCGTCGGCGGCGCGTCGAGGCGGGAACACCGGACCCGTCGAGGGTGACTCGGCCGCAGTGACCGGCGCCAACGGATCGATGACGGTGTCGTCGGGAGCGGCGCCGGGCAGTTCCGGCACCGGTGCCAACCACGTCGCGCGACCTCCCGCTGCGGGGTCGCCGTCGGCCGGGCCGGCGGACGCGGACGCCGGCGAGTCCGAGGCGGGGGCCCCGAACACCGGCAGCGAGCGACCGGGCAGGACCGTGGGGGCCGCGGTCGTGTCGACCCCGATGACGCGTTCGTGGGGAGTGCCGTCCAGGATGTCGTCGATCAGGCCGGGCAGGGACGGGTAGCCGGCGAAGCCGACGATGGCGTCGGCCTCGGGCAGCGACTCCGACAGTTCCTGCGGATAGCGCTGGGCCATGCACCCGATCACGACGACGCCGGCAGCGCTGGCCGGGCGTTCCTCGTCGTCGTGCTTGAGGTCGGCGGCCGCCAGGATGGTGTCGATGGACTCCTGCTTGGCCGGTTCGATGAACGTGCAGGTGTTGACCAGCACGACGTCCGCGGTGGTGGCGTCCGCACTGACCTCGAAGCGTGCCCCCAACAGGCCGGCCAACTGGTCGCTGTCGACCTCGTTGCGGCCGCAGCCAAGCGTCACGATCGCGACACGCGGCGTCGCTGGCGCTGCCGTGCCCGACACCGCCGTCATGCCCCCACCGAGGCGCCGTCGACCGTGTAGGTGACGTTCACGACCTGGCCGGGGGCGCCGGGGGTGCCCAGGCGTTCGCCGTTGAGTTCGACCTCGACGCCTCCCGCGTTGCCGTACCGGACCTCGATGGCGTCCTCGGCCTCGACGGTCAGGACCGCACCCGCCTGGAACACGGTCTGGCTCTGCGGATGCGGGGCGCCGTCGACGTCGATGGCCATCCACACGTCCTGTTCGAAGGCCAGCAGCAACTCGACCCCGTCCGGCGTCGGCGTCGGCGTCGGGGTGGGCGTCGGCGTCGGCGTGGGGGTTGGGGTGGCAGACGGTGTCGACGAGGGTGCCACCGACGGCTCCGTGGCGGTCGGTGACGGGGTCTCGGTGGCCAACGGCGCACTCTCGGGTGTGCGACTGCCGAACTGGCCGATCAGGGCCAGGGCGATCAGCAACACCACGACCAGTCCGGTCACCACGATCCAGCGCGGCAGCGGTTCGCGGGGGGTGTTCGGGCTGACGGTGGTCGTCGTCGCGATGTCCTGGGCCCCGATGGCAAGGCCGCCGTGCTCGCGATCCCAGGCCCCCACGATGCGGTCGGGGTCCAGCCCGACCAGGCGGGCGTAGTTGCGCAGGTGGCCGCGCACGTAGGGCGAGGCACCCAGGGCGGCGTAGTTCTCGGCTTCCATGGCTGCGACGTGGGAGCGCCGGATCTTGAGCGCGTCGGCAACGTCGCCGACCTCGAGACCACGCGCGATTCGCGCGTCCCGCAACTGGGTCCCGATGCCGTCACTCACGTCTGGTCGACCTTGCCTGTCCGGGTCCCACTGGAACGGGGAGGTGAGCGCGAGCACGTCGTGCCCACGGTTGTCGATCCGGTGGTGACCGCCAGTGCCGACGGGTCCCCTCAGGATCCGGGCACCAGACTACTGTCCGCCGCACTTGGCGGGAGCCGACCGACACGCGCCGTCGGCCCGGTCCGACGTCGACTCGGCGGCGATGCGTGGCCGTGGCTGGGGCCCGGATGACGCGAACGGACAGGCAGGTTGGCGAGCCGCTAGCATCCAGCCCCATGATGACGACTTCCTCTGCCCCGATCCGCAGGTCGGCAACCCGCATCACCGTGTGGGCGCTGGCCCTGGCAACCGTGCTGGCCGTGCTGCTGGCGAGCCCGGGCCTGGCCACTGAATCCTCTGGCGAGGGCGGGGCCGAGGAGAGCGGCAAGATCACCTTCCCGTCCAATCCCCACGACCAGTTCGGGCTGATCCTGTTCGGGCTGATGGGAGTCGCTGCGCTGGCCGTCGGCGCCAACATCCTCATCCAGATGCGTGGCGACCGCCCCAAGGCCGACGGCAAGATCCGCTGGCGCTGAGGGTCACGTCGACCTCACCAGGGTGGCGGCGGAGGTGGTGCCGGTCGCGAGGAATCCGTTGGTCCTGACGGACCGGCCGGGCCGGCATCGAGATCCAGGGGCGTGCGACCCCCGTCGACGTCCAGGGGCGTGCGACCCCCGTCGACGTCCAGGGGCGCGCGACCCCCGTCGGCGTCCGGGAACGGCACCGCGGGAAGGGGCGGCGTGACCTCCGACGGCGCCGGCTCGGGCGAGGACAACGTGGCGGGATCCCCGTCGTCGACATCCGGGGAGCGGCTGTCGAGGATGAACACGACGATGACGCCGATGATCCCGGCAATGACCGCCACTGCCGCAACAATCAGGAACTCCACGGACGTGCCCCCCTCGGCGCATGGCACCAGTCAAGCAGCCACCACGACCGACCGCCACCGTTGCGTGGCGCCCCGGTGTCAGAGGTCGTCGTCGGCACCGTCGAGGTCGTCGATGGTCTCGTCGCCGTGCATGCGGCCACGCAACTTGTCGCGGCCACGCTCGACTGCCTGGAGGGTCTTGCCGAGCACGATCTCGAAGTTGGCCAACTTGCCGTCGACGTAGTCATCGGCCTGCAGGCGCATCTGGCGGGCACGCTCCTCGGCGTCTGCGACGATGCGCTCGGCCTCGCGGTTGGCGGCATCGACCACCTCGGTGCGCGAGATCAGGCGGGCACGCTCGGAACGCGCCTCCTCCAGGATGCGATCGTGCTCGGCGCGGGCCGATTCCAGCACGTCTTCGCGTTCCT
>DATFMD010000137.1:0-6159 GCA_035267125.1 Nitriliruptoraceae bacterium
TGCGTTGGAGGAGGGGGCACAACTCGCAGAACGCGGCGTCACGCTGCTGGACTGCGGGACGTCTGGTGGCGTGTTCGGCCTCGAACGTGGCTACAGCCTGATGCTCGGGGCACCGAGGAAGGTGTCGCCTCGTTGTCACCGATCCTGGACTCGTTGGCCCCCGGAGTCGACGCTGCCCCGCGCACGCGCGGGCGCACCGGCGAGCCCGCACCGGAAGAACGCGGCTGGTTGCACTGCGGACCGGTCGGTGCCGGCCACTTCGTCAAGATGGTCCACAACGGCATCGAGTACGGGATGATGGCTGCCTACGCCGAGGGGTTCGCCCTGCTCGGCGCCGCCAACTCCGGCACGCGCGACCGCGCAGCCGACGCCGAGACCGCTCCCCTGGCCCATCCCGAGCACTACCAGTTCGACCTCCCGGTCGACAAGATCGCCGAGGTGTGGCGACGGGGTGCAGTGGTGGGGTCGTGGCTGCTCGACCTGACGGCGGCGGCCATGGTCGCCGATCCCCAACTCGAGGCATTCGAGGGGCGGGTGTCGGACTCGGGTGAGGGACGCTGGACCGTCAAGGCCGCCGTCGACGTCGGCACGCCCCTCAACGTCATCTCGGCGGCGCTGTTCCAGCGCTTCGCCTCCCGCGGCAACGGGCAGTTCGCCGGGCAGGTCCTGTCGGCGATGCGGTCGGAGTTCGGCGGTCACGACGAGAAGTTGGGTCATCACGACGACCTCGGTGACGGCGAGGGTGGTGGTGACCCTGAGTGACCCATCGGTCCCCGCCGACATGTGGGCGGACGAGTCGCTGCCATCGGTGGCGATCGAGTCCCCGGTGCCACCCGCCGCCAGCGTGTTCGTCGAGGCCGACACCGCCGTCCGTGAGCGCTACGCGGCGCGGTGGGTCGCGGCCGCCCTGGATGCGGTCATCCAACGACGAAACCGCGCCGTGCTGGGCCTGGTCGGCGGATCGTCGGTCGCTGGTGTGCATCGAACCCTGCTGGACGTCGACGTCGACTGGTCGCGCGTGATCATCACGCAGGCCGACGAACGCGCCGTGCCGGCCGACTCACCCGAACGCAACTGGCGCGTCATCGAGCCGCTGGTGGATCCACTGCTGGCGGATGGACGCCTGCCGGCAGCCAACGTCCAGTCCCTGGTCGACCTGCCTTCCGACACCACCCCGGAGATGCTCGAGACCGCCCTCGCGCCGCTGCGCACGGCAGTCGATCGGATCGACGTCGCGCTGCTGGGGTTGGGACCGGACGGCCACGTGGCCTCGCTGTTTCCCCACCACGCCTGCCTGGGCACGGCCGGCTCGTTCCAGGTGGTCACCGACTCGCCCAAGCCGCCACCGCTGCGGATGTCTGCCACGGTGTCCATGCTGGCCGGGGCCGATGCGACTGCCGTGGTCGGGTTCGGCGACGGCAAGGCCGAGGCCGTCGCCGCGATCACCTCCACCGGTCCCCTGGCCGATGCGCCGGGTCGCATCGTGCACCTGGCCGGCCGCGGCGTCATCGTCACCGACCGCATCCCGGCCACCTGACCCGCGAGGAGCGGTCGGCGGCCAGGGCAGTCCCAGCCTGGCGGCCGAGGCGAGGACACCACTGTGCTCCCCGCCCTCGGATGAACGAGCGCCCATCCAGCACATCGACCGCCGGCCGTCGTCTAGACTTCGGCACCATCGTCGACGGCATGGAGGCCACCGGGGGCCGGCTCAGCCGAGACCGACGAGATCCGCGTCACGGTCTGCGTGTTCATCCGACAGGCTCAGCCGCGATGACACGGTGCTCGACACGACCCCCCGGGGTGACCTTCCGAGGAGTCCAGCATGCATCGGTTCGCAGCGACAGCCCTCGTGGTCCTTGCCCTCGTGGCGTGCGGTGGCGGCACCGACGATCCGGTGACGAGCGAGGAGCCCGCGACGACGGCCTCGGAACCGACCGAGGCGGCGGCGACGGAGGTGACGGAGGCCGTGACGGCCGAGGCGACCGAGGGCGGGGAGGTCGACGGCGGTGACACCGGCGCCACCGCGGCCGGCGACGTGCAGGGGATCGGGACGGCGGTCGTCACCATCGATGGTGAGACGACGACGTTCGCAGGGACCGACTTCGCCGCCGAGACGTGCGCACCCGATCGGTTCGGCATCTTCTTCGTCGTGCTGCAACAGGTGGACGACACCGGCACCGCGATCCCGGAGGGGCTGCTCGAGGCGATCCTCCTGCACGACGACATGGACGCCGAGACTGCCGGCCAGGACAACCGCATCGCGGTCACGCTCGGCGACACGGAGTGGACCGCCGACGTCGCCGCCGGTGAGGGCCAGGTCGACGACGTCACCGTTGACGGATCGTCCGCGTCCGCCACCGCCACCTTCAGCGGCGCCGACGGCACGGCGTCGGGATCGCTCGAGGTCACCTGCGCCCCAGCCGGATGACCGACGCCGACGACCCAACAGGCCCCGAGGAACCAGCTGGGGTGGAGGCGGACGAGCCGGCAGACGGACTCGGCGAGCAGACGAGCGAGATGCTCCGCGGCGCCAACGAATCGCTGAGACGGGTCACGGTCTGGGACTCGTCCGACCCCGACCGGGACTCCGTCATCACCACGTTGGGCAACGTGAACCGGGATCGGATGGGGCCGAGGGGGTGTGCCATCATCGTCGCCGGCCTCGTCGTCATGCTGGGGATGGTGCTGTTCTTCGCTCTCGACGGGGCGGCCATGCTCATGGGGCTGCTGTCCGGTGACGACGCGCGCGACGATGCGGTGGTGATCGAGGAGGGAGGTGCAACGGATGGCTCGAATGGGATCGCGGGGGGCGAAGAATTGGCGTTCCTGCCGCGACCGGGCGTGTACGACATCGAGAACCTGCCATTCCTGCCCGCGTGCGGTCCCGGCGACCTCGGATCGGGCTTCGAGGAGGGGACGATCACCGTCGCCGCCGACGGCACCAGCATCACGGCGACCGGCTCCGACGAAGGGACGGCAGCGTTCGATCTCGCCCTGGTCGACCAGTCCTCGGACCGGCTCGTCTATCGCGGCATCGAGCCCATGACCAACATCGAGCTGACGATGGTGTTCACGTCCCCGACGACGCTCGAGGCGACGGTCGCGTTCGCCGGTGACATCTGCATCGAGCGCCCGGCCGTTGGCGAATGGGATCGCGCAGTCGGGGCGACCGATCCCGACGCGCCCCCTGACGTCACGCTGCCGGCGTGGGCCCCACCGAACTTCCCGTCCGGCGACACCCGCACGATCGACGTCGACGACGGCGACAGCGGGACGTTCTCGGTGGTGTACGAGGACACGCCGCCGTCGGAGGTGCTGCTGCTGCTCGACGAGTGGGCGGACGCCAACGGGCACGTCGTCGCGTCGTTCGCGCCGGGGCAGCCGGAGGACGACCCCGACGACGGCTCCCTGGCGTTCACGGCGGTCGTCGAGCTGTCCGACGGGCGGGTGATGGACGTCGACATCGTCGACATCGGCGGCTTCGACACTCGCCTGACGGCAACGATCCGTACCGGCTGACGGCCGCTGTGCCTACAGGAGCCCCAGCTTGGCGGCCTCGGCGACGGCGCCGGCACGGTTGCGCACGCCGAGCTTGTCGTACAACTCCTGGGCATAGGCCTTGACGGTGCGCTCGGTGACGCCGAGTTGGTCGCCGATCTCGGAGTTGGTCATGCCCTCGGCCATCAGTTCCAGCACCTGCTGCTGGCGCGGTGACAGGTGCGGGCCGGTCTCGACCTTCGGGACCTCGAGCACCTCGGTGGTGTCCTCGGCCTTGGAGGCAGCCGCCGGATCCTCGAACACGCCCTCGACGGGTCCGAACCCGACCTTGTCACCATGCGTCAGGACGGTGGGGCCAGAGATCGCCTCTCCCCCCACCTTCGTCCCACCGGCAGAACCGAGGTCGGTGATGATGACGGCGCCAGCCTCCTTGCGGAACTGCGCATGGACCCGCGACACCCGCGGATCGCTGATCACGTAGGCATTGTCGGTCCGTCGCCCGAGTGTGGCCTCGTCCTGGTCCAGCCTGATGACGGTGCCGGCCAACGGCCCCTCGGCGAAGTGAATGGTTGGCACGGGCACGATCTTGCTGGCCTTGCGTACGGGCATGTCGGACACGGTTTGGCTCCTTGGCGATGCTCGTCATGCCGCAAACGGCGGCGCACAGAGGCAACGGACTTCTCGGCGGTCGGAGCGGTGGCCCCGACGTGCGATGCCGGCGACGATCGCCAGCAGGACACGGCACCTGTGAAGATAGCCGCGCTGCGGCCACATTTGGGTCTGACCACTGCTGCGGTCTCCGCCACCATGGTTGCACCGCGGATCTGACGGAGGCGGGAGGCGACGGCGTCAGTCGCACGACCGCCCGCTGGGCGGCCCCCCGTCGACCGCCGGGCCGACAACCGGCGACAGCCCGGCGACCGCTCGGCAGCCGCCGCGCCGGCCTCAGGACCGGTTGCGGCGAGCGCGCAGGGCCTCGACCACGGCCGTGGCCACCGTGGCGGCACCCAGGGCCTGCTCCTTGGTGCTGCCGTGGTAGTCGGAGCCGGCGGTGACGACCAGGTCCAACGCCGCCGCCATGTCGCGGTAGCGGCGTCGCTGCGCGTCGGAGTGGTCGGGGTGGTCGGCTTCGATTCCGGTCATCCCGGCAGCAGCCATGTCCTCGATCACGGCGTCGGGCATGACGTCGCCCGTGCGACTCCCGAACAGTCCCGGATGGGCCAGCACGGCCACCCCTCCGGCATCCTGCAGCAGTTCGACGGCACGGACAGGATGCACCGCGTGCTTGGGCACGTTGGCCGGCCCCCCGTCCGCCAGGAAACGATCGAAGACCTCACGCGTGGAGGCGGCTGC
Organism: Nitriliruptoraceae bacterium; assembly: GCA_035267125.1. Taxonomy (GTDB): domain Bacteria; phylum Actinomycetota; class Nitriliruptoria; order Nitriliruptorales; family Nitriliruptoraceae; genus Salsipaludibacter. The sequence continues at coordinate 4,852 of DATFMD010000137.1, forward strand.
GCCGACCTCCACCACGGCAGCGGCCACGTGCGGACGGCCGATGGGGGCGTTGCCCGCCAACTCCTCCACCCGTTCGAAGGACACCGCAATGCCCAGTCCGTTGAACTTCTCCACGATCTGCTGGGCGCGCCGCCGCCGCTCGTTGCGCAGTCGATCCATCTCGTCGGCCAGTGCCGGGTCCTGCGAGTCGGTCCAGAACCCGAGCACGTGCACGGACACCCCGTCCAGTTCGGCCGAGAACTCCGTACCCGCCACGATCGCCAGACCGGTCCCGGCTGCCGCCGCCTCGGCCCGGTCGACGCCGGCCATCGTGTCGTGATCGGTGACGGCGATCCCGTCCAGGCCCAACTGGACGGCACGAACGACGTTGTCCTCCACGGTGGTCGTGCCGTCGCTGTCCGTCGAGTGCGTGTGCAGGTCCCAACCGGGCATCGTCATCCTGGCTCTGGTGTGGCAGTGGGCGGCACCGTGGACGGCCTCGTCGGAGGTCGACCACGACCGTGCAGTGGAGGGTGCCATGCCCCGACTATCCTTGCCGCCACCCGCCCCGCCACCCGCGAACGAGACGTCATGCCCGTCGAACTGCTGTCAGCCATGGCCTACGACGCCGCGACCTTCGACGAGCAGGGCTATCCCGATCCGGTCCTCAAGGTCGTCGGCGAGTTGCCGGGCACGTCGCGGCCCTTCCACGTCAACCGGGTCTACAAGGGTGCGCAGGGGCGCTACGAGGAGTCGATCCTGATCCTCGATGGCGACGACGTCGTGGTGTGGCAACGCCCGTGGCGCTTCCTCGAACTCCGAGGCCAGATGTTCGAGGACCTGTTTCGCGACACGATCCGCACGCCGGTCGAGATCGCCGACGCCCAGGAACACCGCCTGGTCTTCCTGATCGACGGCGCCGAAATCGGTCGCGTCCCGCTGTTCATCGACGCAGAGCAGTCGGCCAAGGCACTCGGTGTCGTCGGCGACGCCGCGCAGACGGCCCTCAAGAAGGGATCGATCGCCTGGGTGAGCATTCCCCAGCCAGACGGCGGCAGCGTGACCCGACCGGTGTGGTACGTCCAGCAGGGCAAGGACCTCTACCTCATCAAGGGTGGCGGCGAGATGGACCTGCCCAACATCGAGCGGACCACCCGCGTCGACGTGCACATCAAGTCCAAGGACGTGAAGGCCGAGATCGGGATCATCCCGGCCGATGTCCGCGTGGTCGAATCCGACACCGACGAGTGGGACAAGGTTGCCGCGCTGGGCCTGGGCAAGCGCCTGAATCTCCTGGACGGCTCGGACGCACTGGATCGCTGGCGCAAT
>DATFMD010000138.1:0-5651 GCA_035267125.1 Nitriliruptoraceae bacterium
TGCGGCGCCTGTTGCGGGCCGAAGCGGGTCGTGGCGCGGCCATCCTGGTCTCCAGCCACCACCTCGACGAGATTGCTAGCGTCGCCGACCGGATCCTGGTCCTGCACCGGGGTCGATGGGTCGGCCACCTCGACCCGGCCGGCGACGACCTCGAACGTCGGTTCTTCGACCTGGTCCGGGTCGCAGACGGAGTGGAACGAGCTGTCGATGCGTGATGCCGTCGCGGTCGAGTGGGCCAAGTTGCGCCATGCCCCCGTGGGCTGGGCCGCGGCAGTGCTGGCGGTGGTGGTCATGCCACTGCTCGGTGGTGCCTTCGTGGAGCTGGCAGGCACGGGGGCCCAGGGTCCGCTGGCGGCCAAGCTGGCTGGCATGGTCGTCGGGTCGGGCTGGGACGCCCTGCTGGGCACGGTTGGACAGTTGGTGGCCGTGGGCCAGTTCCTGGCAGTGGGTTTCGTGGCGGTGTGGGTGTTCGGTCGCGAGTTCCAGGATGGCACGGTCGCCGCCCTGTACGCGCTGCCGGTGTCGCGTGGGCGGATCGCGGCCGGCAAGTTCGTGGTCCTGGCCGCGTGGGCACTCGTCGTGTCGACCGCGGTGGTGGTCGTCGTGGCACTGGCAGGGGTTGCCACCGGGCTCGACCCCGGCGATGCAGGCCTGGCCGCCGGACTCGTGAGACTGTGGGTACTGGCCGTGGTGACGTCGAGTGTGTCGCTGCCGGTGGCCCTGGCCGCGAGCATCGGGCGTGGCACCCTGGCCGGCATGGCCACGCTCATTGCGATCGTCGCCGTGGCGCAGGTCGCCGTGCTGTTCGGGATCGGCGGCTGGGTGCCGTTCGCCGCCCCCGGACTCTGGGCGGTGGGGTGGCAGTCCCCGGAAGACCTCGTGTCACCGTTGCAGTTGGTCGTCGCGGTGGTGGCGGCAATGGCGGGCGTCGGCGCCACGGCGGCGTGGTGGAACCGGTTCCAGCTGCGCTGACACCATCGCTTGTCGATCCACCGCGTCCCCTCGAACTCCGGGGTCGCGCAAGGTTTCCGATCCGGACCCCGGCGACCGCCACCGGGTCATCTGGCGCCCCCTCCATCTTCCGGCTCCCGGTCCCACGGCGAGGTTCGTTGGATGATGGTGCGTCGAGTCAGGCGTCGGCGCAGACGACGTAGAGTGGGATCGGCTGCACCGCTCCGCTCCAGTCGCCCCAGAACTTGAACCACCACCCTGAGCCATCGGCAAGCGGGTAGGTCTCCAGATCGTCGAATCCGAACTCGTCGGAGTCGTCCTGGGCGTGCCAGATGCGGGGGATGTCCCATCCGCCACTCAGTGCCTTCTTGCCCGTCGGGCACAGGACGGTGGTCTCTCGGGTGAAGCCGCCGCCACCCCACTCGGGTGCCAGCGTGACGATCTCGTAGCCGGAGACGCCGTCCATCCCGTCGACGCCATCGGTTCCGTCCTGGCCGTCGACTCCGTGCGTGCCATCCGCCCCGTCCTGTCCGTCCTGGCCGTCGATGCCGTCCTGCCCGTCGGTGCCGTCCTGGCCCGGGAGACCGGGCGGGCCCTGGGCGCCCTCGATGGTGAGCAGTTCCTCGCCGGATTCGCAGGTCGCGTCGACCGTCAACCGGATCTTGCCGTTGTCCTTCACACAGAAGTCCGCCGACGTCGTGGTGGTCTGGGCGATGGCGATCGAACCTCCTCCCACGACGAGTCCGATCACGAGTCCGACTACGAGCTTCTTCATGGCAATCCCCTGCGGTCCGGTCCGAGCGTCCGACGGCGTGGAGTCGTGCCGCCGATGCCGGCACACCCTCATGTGGCCGACTCCGTGCACGCTACGACGCACGTCGCGCTCGCCACCATCCCGGTGGCCCCACTCCGGGTTCCGGCCAGCCCCACCCGAACCGGTGGCTCGCCCCAACGCGAACGGCAGGCGAATCTGCCATGATGGGAGAACCATGCGAACGACAGTGGGGGACGAGGGCACCCGGCTGGCAGCCGGGGACACGGTCATGCCCGGGGACGCCCGCGTCGACACCACGGATCGGGCGGGTGGGTGGCTCCCGGACGTGGTGCTCGCAACTGCGTGGGTGGCCCAGTTCCTGAACCTGGCCGTTGTCCTGACCGTTGGCATCTGGGGGGACCTGCTCTGGATCGCCTCCACCACCATCGGTCTGGCGGCGGCCACCCTTGTCCGTCGCCGTCGACCCACCTTCGGGTTGTCGGCATGGTTCGCGGTCATGGCCGGTGCAACGGCCTGGACGCAACTGGCCGACACGGCCCTGGCGCCGATGAGCGGGGCAGGTGCCGGCGCGTGGGCGATCGCGACGACCAACTTGACCGCGGACCTTTGGGGTGCGGTGACCGCGGTCGCTGCCCTCAACCTGTTCACGGTGTTCCCCGACGGGGTCGTACGTCACGCACGGGAGCGCTGGGTGACACGAGGCGCCTGGGCACTGCTGGTCGGGCCGGTCGTCCTCGGCCTGTCCACACCGCTGGTGCCCGTGCCGTGGTACGTCGAGATCCCACCCACTCCCAACCCCTACCACGTACTCCCGCTGGCGATCGACGTTGCCTCCCAGCAGGCCATCACCGGGTTGTTCGATGGTGCCGTCTTCATCGGATGGGTGCTGCTGGCCATTCGCTACCGCGGGCTCGACGTGCCTCGACGTCGCCAGGTGCGGTGGCTGTTGGTGCCGGTGGTGGTGGCGGTCGTGGCGCTCACGCTGAACCTCGTGGTGAGGGAGGGGGCGCCGATTCTGGTCAACTTCGTGGCCGTGGGCCTGCCGGGCATGACCGGTGCGGCGATCGCGATCGCGCTGTTGCGGCCGGACGGGATCGACGTCGATCGGGTGCTGCGCCGATCCATCGTCTACGGCGTGTTGTGGGTGGCGATCGCAGCCGCGTACGCGGGCGCCGCAGCGCTGGTGGGCTTCGCCGCCGGGCGCCGCGTCTCGGTCGGTGCGGCCGTCCTGTTGACGGTCGTCGCGACGTTGGCGTTCCAGCCGGCCAGGACTGGGCTCGAGCGCCTCGCCGACCGATGGGTGTTCGGGTCGCGAGCCGACCCCACCCACGTCATCGCCCGACTCGGGGCCACCCTCGAGGACACCTACGACCTGCGCACGCTGTTGCCGCGCATGGCCGCCACGCTGGAGGACGGCCTGCGCCTGGACTGGGCCCGGGTCCGCCTGGACGGGGACGGCACGGCCCGCAGCAGACATCCCCCGCCACCGCCGTCACCGCCCGTGCTCACCGTCCCGATCGTGCTGGATGGCGAGCGACTCGGGGCGGTCGAGTGTGGCCCACGCCGGGACGGTGACCTGACCGACGAGGATCGCGTCGTCGTTGCCACGCTGGCGCGACAGGCGGCCCTCGCCGTGCGCAACGTCCGCCTCACCACCGAGTTGGCCCAGCAGGCCGAGGACCTGGCGACGTCGCGCACGCGACTGGTGCGCGCCCAGGAGTCGGAGCGGCGACGCATCGAGCGCAACATCCACGACGGGGTCCAGCAGGAACTCGTCGCGTTGATCGGCCACGCCGGCGAGATGGAGCGCACGTTGGACCAGAGGCCATCTGCTGCGACCGACGAACTCGTCGACCTCCGTGACGGGTTGCAACGGGTCCTCGACGACCTGCGAGAACTCGCCGCGGGGATCCACCCCAGCCTGCTCAGCGACCACGGCCTGCTGACTGCCGTCGAGTCGCTGGCTGCTCGCCACCCGGTCCCGGTGACCTTGCGGGCAGACCCGGGCCTGCGGGCGATGCGGGCGTCCGAGGAGGTCGAGGGAGCGGGCTACTTCACCGTCGCCGAGGCCCTGGCCAACAGCCTGAAGCACGCCGAGGCGTCGAGCGTGGCGGTCACGCTCGCTCGTGTGGACGGGTCGCTGCGCATCGACGTCAGTGACGACGGCTGTGGCTTCGACACCGCGGCCGTGGGCGAAGACGGTGCCCCGAACGTCCTCGGCAACGGCTTCACGAACATGGCCGAACGCGTGACGGCACTGGGTGGCACGTTCGAGGTCGACAGTGCACGGGCGGGCGGCACCACGGTGACGGCCTGTCTCCCGATCCCGATCGGCGCCGAGGTGCCCCCGTCCGGAGGTCGCCAATGACGCGATCGCTGCGCGTGGTGCTGGCCGAGGACCACTACCTGGTCCGGGAGGGCACCCGTCGCGCCCTGGACCGCACCGACGGAATCGAGGTGGTCGCCGCCGTCTCGACCGCCGTCGAGCTCGAACCGGTCGTGGATCGCGAACTGCCCGACGTCGTGGTGACCGACATCAGGATGCCGCCGAGCCACCACACCGAGGGCCTGGACGCCGCTCGCCGGATCCGCGCGCGGCATCCCGGCATCGGGGTCGTGGTGCTGTCGCAGTACGCCGCAGCCCCGTACGCGATGGACCTGCTTCGCGACGGCACCGAGGGCCGCGCCTACCTGCTCAAGGAGAAGGTGGGCAGCCCCGGAGAACTGGCTGCGGCCGTGCGGGCGGTGGCGGCCGGCGGTTCGTGGATCGACCCCGACGTGGTCGCGGCGATGGTGGCCCAGACCACGATGCGGGCGAACTCGCCACTGCGGAGCCTCACGGACCGCGAACTGCAGGTGGTGGAGCAGATGGCCCAGGGGCGCACCAACGCCGCCATCGCCGACCGCCTCGGCCTGTCCACCTCCTCGATCGAGAAGTACTCGACATCCCTGTTCGCGAAGCTGGGTTTGCGCGATGAGCCGCACGTGCATCGCCGGGTGGCGGCCGTGCTGACGCTGCTGCACGAACAGGGCCAGGCCGAACCGCTGTCCGAAGACGGCCCGACCTGACCGATGCCGCATCCGCGGTGGTGGGGAGTTGCAATGCCTGCATCGGACTCGCGCTCGCGGGACGCGCGAGCGTGGTTGGCTGTCGTCACGCCGCGACCATCGACCGTTCCGATGACTGCACTCCTGTCCGCCCGGGTGCCGGCCGATGTCGGCCCGGCGGTCATGGCCGTCCTCGACGACACGTGTGGCACCCCGATCCAGCCGATCTGCCAGCAGTCCGAGGCCGGGGACTCGGCCGGTTCGTGACTCCTCCGATGATGCGACCGTGGAACCTCGCCCTGCGGTTCGTCCTGGAGATGGCTGCGTTGGTCGGCCTCGGGCTTGCCGCATGGGGCGCCACGACCGGTGTCCTTCGCTGGGTCCTGGTGTTCCTGCTCCCGTTGGCTGCTGCGGCCTGCTGGGGGACGTTCAACGTCGTCGACGATCCGAGTCGTTCGGGCCGCGCGCCGGTCGAGGTCGCTGGCTGGATTCGCCTCCTGATCGAACTCGTGGTGTTGTTCGGGGGGTGGATCGGCTACGCCATCGCGGGCCTGCCCGCCGTCGGCGTCGCCTTCGCTGCCCTGACCGTGCTGCACTACGCCGTGGGGCACGCACGGGTGCGCTGGCTGCTGGGGCGACGCGGTGGGGGAGTGCAGGTTGGGGGCGGCAGGGATCGGTGAGGCAGGGGTCCGTAGGGCAGGTCGGTGGGGCAGGGTCGGTGAGGCAGGGCGGTGGGATCGGGACGGAGGCCGGTGTTGGAGGGTCCGGGCAGGTCCTATCGTGCATCACACGAGCCAGCGAGGATGAGCGTGACCGACCCGATCGAGACCAGTGTCAAGGTGCCGGTGCCGCCCGAGCATGCCTTCGGGATGCTGAC
>DATFMD010000139.1:0-19176 GCA_035267125.1 Nitriliruptoraceae bacterium
ACGGGGGCGGACGTTGACAACTCAATCCTCCATTGGCACACAACGGCGTGTGCTCGACGGCACACAATGGCGTGTGCACCAGGAGATTCACGTGACCTTCGAACTACCACCAGCCAAATCGGTGGCGAAGAACCCCGACCAGGCGCAACTGCGCGCCTGGGCCCGAGAGTTCATGCCACGAATCACCGAGACCGAGTTCGGGAACCTGAACTACGACGCCAGGATCCTGGCCCGCCAGGCTCCGTCGACCTTCTTCGTCTCCGACACCCCGACCGGCAAGCCCACGATGTCGCGGGCCGACGCCGACGCCTGGGCCGCACGCCAGGACGCCCACATCGCCGACCAGGACATGATCCTGGTGCAGGGCTACATCGGCCCCGACCCCGGCTTCCGGACCGGGTCGCAGCTGTACATGGACCGGCGCAACGCCAACATCCCCGGCATGCAGCAGCAGCTGTTCTTCCCGCCCGACGAGGACTGGACCGACGAGTTCACCGTCGTCTACACGCCGCACCTGGTCCCCGAGGGCATGCCCAACGACTGCCTCATCATCGTGGACCTGGACAACTGGGTGACGCGGGTGTTCGGCTCCGACTACTTCGGCGAGTCCAAGATGGGCGGCCTGCGAATGTGGAACAAGTTGGTCCACGACCGCGGTGGACTGGCCATGCACTCTGGCGCCAAGACCTTCCCCGGCGAGTCGACGCCGGACGGCAAGGAACGACTGGCGCTGATCATCGGCCTGTCGGGGACGGGCAAGACGACCACCACGTTCCGCAACGTGAAGGGGTCGCTGCCGGTGCAGGACGACTTCATCGCGTTGATGCCCGACGGGACCGTGCACGCGAGCGAGGACGGCTGCTTCGCCAAGACCTTCGGGCTCGACCCGGACGACGAGCCCACCATCCACGGGGGCGCCACGTCACCCGAGGCATGGCTGGAGTCGACCCACGTCGATCCCGACGGCACGGTCGACTTCTTCGACGACTCCTACACCGCCAACGGTCGCTGCACCTTCAGCCTCGACATGATTCGTCACCGGGATCCCAAGGACCTGCCCAAGGCGCAGTACCTGTTCATCCTCAATCGCACCGAGGACATCATCCCGGCCGTGGCACGGCTCAGGCCGTCGCAGGCGGCGCGCTACTTCATGCTGGGCGAGACCAAGGGCACGTCGGCGGGTGGTGCCGCCGAGGCCGGCAAGAAACTGCGTGTCCCAGGCACCAACCCGTTCTGGTTCGAGGAGGACTCCTCGCAGGGCAATCGGTTGCTGGAACTGCTGGACACGGTCGACCTGGAGGTCTACCTGTTCAACACTGGTCGCGTCGGTGGTGGCCCGGACGTCGACGGGTCGAAGAAGGTCCGCATCGCCCATTCGGCCACCGTGCAGGAGGGCATCCTCAACGGCGACATCGAATGGGAGGAAGACCCCGACTTCGGCTACGACGTGGCGACGTCCATCCCCGGCTTCGACGACCCCGAACTGCTGCAGCCGCGACGGTTGTACGAGGCGCAGGACCGAGGTGACGAATACGAGGAGATCGTTGCGACGCTCAAGCAGCAGCGGACCGACTACCTCGCCGGGTTCACCAGTCTCGATCCGCGCATCACCAACCTGGTCGCGGCGTCTGCCTGACCACGACCTGGACCAGTGGCCGCGACCGGCCGGGAAGGGCGCCTGATCGGTGGCGCCCGACCCGGTTGGCGGGATGTTCGCCCGACCCGTTGGTGGGGGCGCCGGCAGGGCGTGGGCCGAACTGCTGTTCGGTCTGCGCACACCCTGCTGGCTCCCCGGGGGTCGTGTCGGAATCGGGAAAATCTGGACGCGATCGGGGGGACCGGGCGGCTCGCGCCCTGGCTCGGCTGGCTGCCGGCGGGTCCCGTTCACGCGCACAGGGACGTTCGGACGGTGCACGATGGGATGGCACCCCCTATCGTTCGCCCGCACCACTTCATGGCGTGCTGCGCAGATCTGCACCGGCAGGCGCTCTTCTGATCGACGTGAGGACACTCGATGGCAACGGACACGACCCCGGCTGTGCACAGGCGCATGCTGCTCGTCGTCGTGACGGTGATCGCGATGCTGCTGGCATTCGCGGGACCGTCAGGCGCGAAGCAGGACGATGAACCGACGAGCGGTCTCGGCAACCCCGAGGTGCTCGAAGGCGAGTACGACTCCTACATCGTCGTCATGAAGGCTGATCCCTTGGTCGTGACCGAGGGACAGGACAACCTCGACTCGTCGGCCGCCAAGAAGCGTGGGAACAGCCTCAAGGCAGCCCAGCGCAAGGCGGCGCGCGAGGCCGGGGTCAGTGAATCCGAGATCGTGAGCCAGTACGTGAACGCCCTGAACGGGTTCTCGGCACTGATCGACCACGACACCGCGCAGCGTGTTGCCACGGACAAGACCGTGGCCTACGTCATGCCTGACGAGTTGCACCAGCCCACCACGGACGCCAGCGGTGACTTCCTGGGCCTGACTGCCCCGGCAGGTCCCTATGCCACCGGCACGACCGGTGAGGGCGTCGTGGTCGGCGTCATCGACAGTGGCATCTGGCCCGAGCACCCCAGCTTCGCAGACGACGGCAGTCTCTCGCCGCCGCCAGTGCCGGCCATCCCGTGCGAGTTCGGCAACACGGCCCACAACCCCGACGACGCGCCCTTCGAGTGCAACAACAAGCTGATCGGCGCTCGCCAGACCATTCCGACGTATCGCGCGCTCATCGGTGCCGAGCCGTTCGAGTTCGACTCCGCCCGTGACGACGACGGGCACGGCACCCACACGGCCTCGACGGCCGCCGGCAACGCCGACGTGCCGGTCGAGATGTTCGGCCAGGAGTACCCGGCCGTCACCGGCATCGCCTACGACGCCCACGTGGTCGCCTACAAGGGACTCGGCACGCTGGGCGGGTTCACCTCGGACCTCGCGTTGTCGATCGACACCGCCGTCGCCGACGGCGTCGACGTCATCAACTACTCCATCGGCGGTGGCGCGACCGTCACGCTCGGCGCTGACGACCTCGCGTTCCTGTTCGCAGCGGACGCGGGCGTGTTCGTGGCCACCTCCGCCGGCAACAGCGGTCCCGGCGATCAGACCGTCGGCAGCCCGGCCCACGTGCCGTGGTTGACCTCGGTGGGTGCCAACACCCAGACCCGGTTCTTCGCAGGCACCCTGGAACTCGGCAACGGCGAGTCCTACGAGGGCGCGTCCGTGACGCCGGCCCTGGACGGCGAGTACCCGCTGGTGGACGCAGAGGACGCCGGTGATGACCTGTGCAACCCCGGGGCGCTCGACCCCGAGGTCGTGGAGGGCGCCATCGTCCTGTGTCGTCGCGGGGCAATCGCCCGCGTTGCCAAGAGCGAGGCCGTGCAGATCGCAGGCGGTGTCGGCATGGTGATGTACGAGAACACCGATGACAACAACCTGTACACCGACCCGCACTTCGTGCCGTCGGTGCACGTGGACAACACGCCCGGCCTGGCCATCAAGGCCTACATCGACGCCGCCGGCGCCGATGCGACCGCGTCGATCGTCGACACCGGTGCCGTCTCCGAGTGGCCATCGGCGCCGTCGATGACCCAGTTCTCCTCGCGTGGACCCAACATCTATGGCGACATCATCAAGCCCGACATCACTGCGCCGGGGATGCAGATCCTGGCCGGCAACACGCCCATGCCTGCCCCGGGCAGCGTGCCGGGCGAGTTGTTCCAGGCGATTGCCGGCACCTCGATGTCGAGCCCGCACATCGCCGGCCTCTTCGCCCTGATGAAGGAGGCACACCCGGACTGGAGTCCGGCCGCCGCCAAGTCCGCCCTGATGACGTCGGCAGACACCGATGTCGTGGACAACGACCGTGTCAGCCAGGCCAACCCGTTCGAAATGGGTGCGGGAATGGCGGACGCGGGTCGTACCAACGCCAAGGGCTCGGCCTTCCAGCCCGGCCTGGTGTACGACGCCGGCTTCAACGACTACCTCGGGTTCATGTGTGACGCGGACCCGTCCGTCTTCGGCGATGCGGCAGCCACATGTGCCTTCCTGGCGGACATCGGGATCGGCACGGACAGCAGCCAGCTCAACTACCCCTCCATCGGGGTGGATGGCCTGCCCGGATCCGAGACGATCACCCGGACCGTGACCAGCGTTGCCCAGGAGAACGGCAACCGGACCTACACGGTCGACATCGAGGCCCCCGACGGCTACGACGTCGAGGTGTCGCCGTCAACGCTCAAGCTGCGAAAGGGCCAGTCGGCGAGCTTCGAGGTGACGATCACCAACGTCTCGGCGCCCCTGGGCGAGTGGCGGTTCGGGTCGTTGACCTGGAACGACAAGACCGGCAACTACGCCGTGCGCAGCCCGATCGCCGTGAACGCCAGTTCGTTCGACGTCGCGGAGTCGGTCACCGGGTCCGGTGAGAGCGGATCGGTGAGCATCCCGATCAGCTTCGGCTACACCGGCGCCTACACGGCCGCAGCCCACGGGCTGGAGCCGGCCACGGTCATCGAGGACAACGTGGTGCAGGATCCGGACCAGGCGTTCAGTCCGGACGACGGGTTCTCCAACGCCCACGTGTTCGACGTCGCCGGAGCGGCCTACCTGCGCTTCGCGATGCCGCCGGATGCCGTCGCGGATCCCGCCATCGACCTGGACCTGTTCTTGTTCGACCCGGACGGGAACCAGGTTGCCGAGAGCACGTCGGGGGGGACCAGCGAACTGATCGACCTGACCCTGCCCGCCGATGGGACGTACACCCTGTACGTCCACGGCTGGCAGACGGCTGGCCCCAGCGCCGACTACACGCTGTATTCGTGGGAGGTGTCGGCCACACCGGGCGGCAACTTGTCCATCGACAGCGCGCCGAGCGAGGCGATCATCGGGACGTCCGACACCATCGAGGCCAGTTGGTCCGGCGCCACCGCCGGCCAGTGGCACCTGGGTGCCGTGTCCCATGCCGACGGTGACGGACTCCTGGGGCTGACCCTGGTGGACGTCGACAACCGCTGACGACGTCGCACGACCAGTTGGAAGGGGCGCCACCTCGGTGGCGCCCCTTCCTCCATCTGCCCCCGGCAGTGGAACCGTGCCTCCGCTTGGTCGAGCCTGATCGAGCGCCCCAGCCCTTCAGTGGGCCACGTGCGTTGTGCCAGATGAGAACGAGCGAAGCGAGTTGTGGAGGCTGGGTTGGGGTTCGTTTGGCCGAGAACGAGCCCTTGGGCGAGTTCTCGAAGCCTGATCGAGCGCCCCAGCGCGAGATCAGGCACATTCAGATTCGCCGAGCACCACGGCGAACCCGTCGTCGGAGCCCAGGTCGGTGTAGTAGCCGGGGTCCTCGGCGCGGTCGGGCAGGGGCTTGAGGTCGGTGATCAGGTCCTCGACGATCTGCTTGCCGCCGATGCGGTCGACGTATTGCCACAGGGCCTCGTCGTCGCGGCGGTTGGCGCGGTAGTCGGCGATGATGCGACTGGCCGCGACCGGGGCGTGCTTGGCGGGCACGTTCGTGACGTACTTGCCGAACTTCGCGCCGCCCTCCTCGACGTGGCCGCCGAGCCAGATGCGGTAGGCGGGTGCCTCGTTGCCCTCGCTGTCGCGCTTTGCCATGCCCGAGAACCCGAGGTCCCAGGCCTGGTGCTGGCCGCAGGAGTTGGGGCATCCGGAGATGTTGATCTGCACGCCATCGGTCGTGTCCAGCGCGTCCGAGGCCAGGCGCCTGGACACCGCGTCGCCCAGGCCCCGTGATGCCGTGATGGCCAGGTTGCAGGTCTCGGCACCCGGGCAGGACACGACGTCGCCGGCCTTCTCCGCGAACGGCTTGTCCAGGTCGTGGGCGGCGAGCGTGGCCCACACGACGGGCAACACCTCGGCGGGGACGTCCCGGAACACCACGTTCTGGCGAATGGTCAATCGGGCATCGTCGAGGTCGTTGGTGGCCATCATGGCGGCCAACGCACGCAACTGGACGATCGTCAGGTCCCCCAGGGGTGCCGAGGCGAACACGGCGAAGGCACGACCGTCGCGCTGGCGTGTCACGTTCGCGTCGAGCCAGGCCAGGTAGCGCTCGTGTGCGTCCGGTGCCTGGCCCAGTCGCTCGGGCAGGGCGACCGGTGCCGCGGCGGCGGTGGCCTCGTCGACGTGGGGGTGCAGGGCCACCGTTGACCGCAGCCCGGTGGCCAGGACCTCGGCGCGACGTGCCTTGACACGCGCCACGAACTCGTCCTCCCCCAACTTCTTGACCAGGAACTTCATGCGTGCCCGAACGCGCTTCTCACGTTCGCCGAGCAGCTCGAACAGGTCCAGCACCGCGATGCACGTCGGCAGCAGTTCCTCCGCAGGCGTGAACTCCTCCAACTCCACGGCCTCGCGTGGTGCCGAACCGAGTCCGCCGCCGAGCACGATCCTGAATCCCGGCGCGCCGTCGGGGCCGATCGCTGGTCGGACGCCGATGTCGTGGATCCCGGTGGCGGCGTCGTCGATCTCGGTGGCCGAGAACGCGATCTTGAACTTGCGTGGCAGCAACTGGTAGCTCGGGTGGCGCAGCAGGTGGCGAATGGTCTCCGTCGCCGTGGCCTGCAGGTCGATGACCTCGTCGGGATGGATGCCTGCCAGCGGCGACATCGTCACGTTTCGGATGGCGTTGCCGCAGGCTTCGCGCGTCGTCAGTCCCGACGCGGCCACGACACGGAGCACGTCGGTGACCTCGGAGCGCTTGACGCGGTGGTACTGGATGCACTGGCGCGTGGTGATGTGGGCGACGCGAGGTGGCGCCCACCGCTCCGCGATCACTGCCAGGGCGGCCAGTTGGACCGCGTTGACCTGGCCCATCGGGACCTTGACGCGAATCATGTGCGTGTCGAGCGACTGGCGGATCCCGTAGACCCCGAAGAAGAGGCGTTGGGGCTTGAACTCGTCCTCGCTGACCCGTCCGGCGGCGACGTCGGCAATGGTTGCCTCGAGCCCGTCGATCTCGGCGAGGTCGCCCCAGCCGTCCTCGGGGAGGTCTGCGGGGGTCAGCGACCGCGGGTCGAGATCGCGCGGAAACAACTGGTCGGCGATCGCGTCCACGTCGATGGGCGACGGGATGTCCGTCGGGATGCTGTCCGTCGTCGGAGTGTCGAGCAGGGTCATGATGCGACCTTCGAGGTGGCGGGAGGCGCGGTGGTGGTGGTTGCCGATGTGGCATCGGTGTCGTGGTGGCCGGTGGTGTCCGTGGCGCGGTCCGAGGTCGTGACCAGGCCGCCCTGCAACAGTGCCCCAACGCTGACGACGTCGCCCACCACGATGGTCGCCGGCGATCCGATGCCGTGGCGGTCGAGGTCGATGGGCAGTTCGGCCAGTGTCGAGTGCAGGACCCGTTGCCGTGGCGTGGTTGCCCACTGGACGGCCGCCGCGGGCGTGTCGGGGTTGCGACCGTTGGCCACCAGGCTGGCGCAGATCTGGGCTGCATTGCGCACACCCATCAGGAAGACCAGCGTCCCGTGGAATCGGGCAACGGCGTCCCAGTCAACCTGGGCAGCATCCTTCGACGGGTCCTCGTGACCGGTGATGAAGGCGACGCCGGTCGCCAACCCGCGGTGGGTGACCGGGATCGCCGCTGCGGCGGGACCGGCGATGGCCGAGCTGACACCGGAGATGATCTCGAAGGGAATCCCGGCGGCACGGCAGGCCAGCGCTTCCTCGCCGCCACGACCGAACACGAACGGGTCGCCGCCCTTGCACCGAACCACGGCCTTGCCCTCACCGGCCGCGGTCACGACGAGTTGGGTGATCTCGGACTGGGTCCAGGTGCGTTCCCGGCAGGTCCGATCCGGGTTCTTGCCGACGCGGATGACCTCGGCGCTGTCGGGAACCAGTTGCAACAGGCGCGGGTCTGCCAGGCGGTCGATGGCCACGATGTCGGCCGTCGACAGCAATGCGGCCCCGCGCAGCGTGAGCAGGCCGGGATCGCCGGGGCCGGCACCCACCAGGTGCACCCATCCCGGTTGTGCGCCGGCGAGTCCGAGCCCGGTCGTGTGCAGCAGGTCGATGCTCATGCCGCTGCCTCCTGCCGGGTCCGTGGCTCGGCCTCGGCCCGGTCGGGCGTCAGCAGGGCTGTCACGATCCGGTCGATGACCGCCTCTCGTCCTTGCTCGCGCACGAGTGCCGCGAGGCCGTGGACGTCCTCGACCGCCGTCGACCACCGCGCCGCCCATTCGTCGAATCCGACCGGCCGGGGCCCGACGACCTCGCGAGCCGTGGCGGCGGCCGCGACCACGTCCCCGTGCGCCGGACCCAGCAGCCGCTCGAGTTCCTCGCGGTAGCGCCGGGCCAGCGCGGGGGCCGAACCGCCGGTCGAGATGGCGATGCGGAGGTCGCCACGCCGGACCAGCGCCGGTTGCGCAAAATCGGTGTGGTCGAGGTCGTCGAGCACGGACGTCGTGACGTGGCGCTCGCGCGACTCGGCCCACAGCCCTGCGACGTCCGTGCGGGGATCCTCGCGTGTCGCGATGGCGATGCGGGCGTCGGCGAGGTCGCCCGGTTGCCAGTCGCGCCGCAGCAGGCGGGCACGTGCCCCGGCTGCGACCACCAGGTCGACGAGTCGCGACGACGGCGCGGGGGTGATGACCGTGACGATGGCACCTGCGGCCTGCAGGGCCTCGAATCGGGCAACTGCTTCCCGCCCACCGCCCACCAGCACGGCGACCTGGTCGTGCAGGTCGAGGGCGACGACGTAGCCGAACTGGCTCATCGTCGGGTCCTGACGACGCCCAATTCGGCGTCGACGTGGATGCCGCACTCGGTGCGATCGGGTTCGTGTGCCCAGCGGCCGGCCCGAGGGTCCTCGTCGGGCTCGACGGGTCGAGTGCATGGTTCGCATCCCACGGAGCGGTAGCCGTGCGCCTCCAACGGATGGTCCGGCAACCCCAGGGAGGCGCGATGACCGGCCAGTTGGTCGGCGCTCCACGATGCCAGTGGAGCGACCTTGACAAGGAGGCGGTCACCCTTGCGCGCGGTGCCGACGACGGGCGTGCTGGCACGACTGGGGGTCTGGCCCCGGCGCACGCCCGTGGCCCAGCCGTCCGCTCCGGCCAGCGCTGCCTCCAGTGGCAGGCCCTTGCGCAGCCGGCAGCAGGTGTCGGCATCGCGGGCGAACAGGCGGGCGCCCATGAGCCGTTCCTGGGCCTGGACGGCCAACGGGGACCGGATCGTGACGACGTCGAGGTCCAACAGGCCGGTGAGCGTGTCCCGGTACGCGATGGTTTCGGGGAAGTGCAGTCCCGTGTCCAGGAACACCACGGGCGTGCCGGGCGCATGGGTGGCGACAAGGTGCAGCAGAACGACCGAGTCGATGCCGAACGAGGACGTCACGACGAAGTTGGGAATCGTGGCCGCTGCCCACGCCAGGATCTCGCCGGCGGTGGCGGACTCGAGCGCGGTCGTGGCCTCGGCCGCCGCTGCGGCCAGACGTGCCTGGGCCTCGGGCTCGGTGGCGGCGCGCAGCGTGGTGTCGCGCATCTGCATGCCACCGGACTCGAGCTGTTCGAGACGGGCGGCGGCTGGTGCGTGGGCGATGCTCACGACGACGTGCTCCTGGGCTGGCGGTGTCAGCCAAGGATGGGGTGCACGGGTCGCCGTGTCCCAGTTCGATGGTGGAAACCGTTGCTACCCCATCGCGGGTCGTGGCATCGGGGTCGCGAGGTTGGCATGGATCTCACGGGTGGCCGTCGACTTGTTCAGGGTGTAGTAGTGCAGCCCCGGTGCCCCCATTTCCATGAGTTCACGACACAGGCGGGTGGCCTCGGCGACGCCGACGGCGCGCACCGCGGCCGGGTCATCGGCGACTGCGTCCAACTTGTCGACCAGTTCGTCGGGAAGCGGATACCCCGACAACTCGGCGAATCGTTGCACCTGCCCGACGTTGGTGACGGGCATGATGCCCGGCAGGATGGGGGTCGTGCAGCCGAGGTCTGCCAGGTCCGCGACCAGGTCGGCGTACTCCTGGGCCCGGAAGAACAGTTGGGTGATGCCGAAGTCGGCCGCGTCGAGCTTGGCGGCCAGGTGGGCGCGATCGTCCGCGCGGTCGGTGGACTCGGGGTGGACCTGGGTGTGGACGGCCACCCCGATGGATGCCTCGTCGCCCATGACCTCCCGGGTGAGGTGGACCAGGTCGATGGCGTGGCCGAGGTCGCCGCGCGGCAGGTCGGGTTGGTTGCGCGGGGGGTCGCCACGCAGCGCCAGGATGTTCGTGACGCCCAGGTCCAGGTACCGCTTCAGGATGTCGACGAGTTCTGCCCGGGAGTGGCCTCAGCAGGTGAGGTGGGCCATGGGGTTGTGCTCGCGGCGCAGTTCGGCCACGATCTGGCGGGTGCGGTCGCGGGTCGAGCCGCCGGCGCCGTAGGTGACCGAGACGAACGAGGGGTGCAGTTCGCGCAGGTCCGACAGGGTGGCCTGGAGGGTGTCCCATCCCTTTTCGGTGCGCGGCGGCATGAACTCGAAGGACGTGGTGGGTCCGACGTCGAGCAGGTCGATGATGCGCGTCACGGCCGACGACCTCCTGGCGATTGCCCACGATCGCACGCCACGTGCGTGCGGGCATTCCGGGGGAAGCACGACGTCGGACTCGACAGTGCACGCGCCACGATACACACCGACCGTCGCAGCACCCAATCCAGCGAGCACGATGCGACGATCCACGCTGGGCCGGCCTCGTCCGCCCTGCCTCCTCCGCCCCGCCTCGTCCGCCCGGCCTCGTGCCCCTGGCCCCGCCCTCCCTGCCTCTTCGGCACGAACCCGGTGTCAGGCCGACGAGGCCAACGTGGGCCGCGGCGCCATCTTCTGGACGCGGATTCGGACGTCGGCGACCAGGAGTCCCGATTCCTGCACGAACACCGGATTGAAGTCGACCTCGATGATTTCCGGAAGGTCATCGACCATCGCGCTGACCCGTGCGAGCAGGTCGCGCAGGGCGTCCACGTCGCCGGGAGGTGCACCGCGGTAGCCGTCCAGCAGCGGCTTCATGCGCAGCGCATCGATCATCTCGTCGGTGTCGCGATCGGTCAGTGGCGTGATCCGTGCGGTCAGGTCACCCACCAGCTCCATGTGGTGGCCTCCGGCACCGGTGACCACGACCGGCCCGAAGGACGGATGATGACGCACGCCCACCATCATCTCGACCCCGCTGGCCATTTCCTGGACCAGGAAGCGTTGGCGTGGGCCATCGGGATCGGCCGGAAAGCGATCGCGCAGGGTCTGGATCGCGGCTGCTGCTGCTCGCGGCGACCGGCGTCCCAACTCGACGCCGCCCGTCGTCGTCTGGCGCAGGACGGGGTCGAGCAGCTTGACCGCGACCGGCGCGTCGAGGTGGCGCTGGGCCGCTGCCGCCTGGTCCCGCCCCCACACCACGATCGACCGTGCCCGGTGCACGCCGTAGGCATCCAGGACTTCACCTGCCTGTTCCCAGCTCAGCCAGGCCGTCCGGCCAGCCGGGTGGTGGACCGGGCCCATGTTCTCGATGGCCTGCTCGACGATGGTGCGGGCTGCTGCCGGGTCGAGGTCGTCCGGCGTGATCAACTCACCCAGTGGCCGGTGTCGCCACTGGGCGTGGCGCACGACGCGGCCCAGCGCGCGAGCGGCCGCTTCGGGAAAGGAGAAGGTCGGGATCCCGGCGTCGAGCAGACCGCTCGGGCTGGCATCGTCCTCCATCGTGATCGCGATGATCGGCACGTCCGCAGCCACCCTTGAGCGTGCGCTGATGATGGCGTTCGGTCCGTCCTCGGTGTCCGGTGGGAGGATGGGCACGTGGATGGCCAGCAGGATGTCGACGTCGCCGCTGTTGCCCAGCACGTCCAACGCGGCCGCGAACTGTTCGTCCGTCGTGCTGACCACCAGGTCCAGGGGATTGGTCACGTGGTGGTGGCCCGGCAGGGTCGCTGACAGGCGTGTGCAGGTTTCGGGGGACAGGTCAACGACGTCCAACCCGTGGGCTTCGCAGGCATCTGCAGCCAGCACGCCCGGGCCGCCAGCGTTGCTGACGATGCCGACACGTCTGCCGTGCACCCACGGGATGCGGTCCAGGACCATGGCCACGTCGAACATCTCCGGGATGGTGGCCGTGCGGATGACGCCGGTCTGCGCGAACAGGGCGTCCACTTCGATGTCGCCGGCGGGGGCTTCGCCGTCGGGCAGCACGGTGGCGCGCGCGCCCGCCGGCGTGCGTCCGGCCTTGACGACCACGATGGGACGTTGTCGCGACACGCGCCGGGCGATGCGGGCGAACTTGCGTGGGTCACCGAACGATTCGAGGTAGAGCAGGATCGCCTGCGTGCGATCGTCGAGCTCCCAGTAGTGCAACAGGTCGTTGGCGCTGATGTCGGCGCGATTGCCCATCGACACGAACGACGACAGTCCGATCCGGCGGCGCATGGCCATGTCGATGATCGCCATTCCCATCGCGCCCGACTGTGACGCCACCGCGAAGGGACCTTCGGGAGGCATGGTCGGGGCGAGGCTGGCGTTGAGCGACACCGCCGGGTCCGTGTTCAGCAGGCCCATGCAGTTGGGCCCGATCAGGCGCAGGCCGTGGGCGTGGACGAGGTCCAGCAGTTCCTGTTGCCTGGCTTCACCCTGGGGCCCTGCCTCGGCGAACCCGGCCGAGATCACGGCAACGGCCTTGCAGCCCAGGGAGCCGGCTTCCTCGACGACGGCGTTGACCGCCTCCGCGGGCACGGCGATGACCACGAGTTCAGGGACCATCGAGAGGTCGGAGAGGCTGGCGGCGACAGGCCGCAGGCCGATGCGGCGTGCTGCGGGATTCACCAGGTGCACCCGCCCGGTGAACTTGGCCGACAGCAGGTGGCTGATGAGCATGCCGCCCAGGGTCGTGCTGGTTCGTGACGCGCCGACCAGGGCCACGGAGTGTGGCATCAGGAAGCGGGACAGCGCCGCTCGTGCGGCGCGGCTGTCGGCCCGGTCACCGACGGCCAGGAACTCCTCACTGAGGTCGATGCCGAGGTCGCTGCGCACGACGGCGTGGTCGGAGCGATCCTGGTGGTCGAACCCCAGCTGGCGGATGACGCGAAGCATGGCGGTGTTCTCGGCCAGCACATCGCCCGACAGGACGCTGATGCCGGCCTCGTGCGCGGTGACGGCGAGGTGGCGGACCAGGGTGGTGCCGAGTCCACGGCCCTGGTGGTCGTCCTCGACCAGCACGGCGAACTCCGCCTCGTCGGGGCGCTCGTCGTCGCGGACCCACCGAGCGACCCCGATGAAGGCTTCGTCGTCGCCGCGGCCCAACGTGGCGGCGAGGGCCTGGTGGACTGCGGGATCCAGGTCGACGAACTGCTGGACGTTGGTCTCGTCGAGCCGGAAGTTGCCGTGGAAGCGGAGACGTCGTGACTCCTCGGACGTGCGCTCCCACATGGCCAACAGCCGGGGCCCGTCGTCGGCACGAACCTTGCGAATCTGCACGGTCGTGCCGTCAGGCAGTGCCTGGTCGATGATGAACGGCGTCGCGGGCATGTGGTGGTGAAGTCCGGTCGGGATGGCCACACCGTAACCCCACTGGTTCGGTCCGTGCCGCTGTGGCCTGACCCGTTCGGGGGGGGACCGCGGCCCGTCCTCGGTTGGGCCGGGTCCGGTCTGTTCGTGACCGGGCATGGGCGGTCTCGTGGCGTGGGGCACCAGTCATTGCCCGATCAGGGTCCGTGTGGAGGTTGGAGCGTCTAGTGTCGAACCCAGCCGCAGGCAGCCGGACAGGAAGTGTCATGGCGCGACGATTCGATCGACACGAGGCAACCAGTACGGCACGGATCGAGCGGGTCCAGACCCGGGCCGAACGTGCCGCCCGGGCCGAGGCTGCCGCCGAGTCGACCGACGCGCCCGACATCGAGTCCTATGGCGTGTCCGAATCGGAACTGTCCGACTTGCACATCGTCACGGGCGACGACGACACGCTGCCCGAGGACACGCCCGACCACGTCGTGGTGGCGGCCGACGACGCCGTCGATGCCCTTGCCGAGGTCTTCAACGCGCGTGACCTCGATGGCGTGATGGAGTTGTGCGGTCCTGACTGCGAGGTCCCGGGGCTGTCGTCGGACGTGGCCGAGGTGGGGCCGGCGCTCGATGACCTGTGGGTTCGGCGGCCCTCGGTGACCATGACCCGCATGGTCGTCGACGACGTCGCCGTCGGTGTGCTGTGGGAGCGCCTGGGGTCGGACAGTTGGGCCACGATCGGCACCGTGCACATCGACATGGTCGACGACGAGGTCGTCGTGTTGGAGTTCTCCGAAGCCGTGGACATGCTGGACCGTCGCAATCCGGCCCCCCCGGAGATGGACGACCCGATCTGGGAGGACCCCGACGAACTGCTGCCCGCCTGACCCTGCCTGTCCATGGACCGAAGGCGGGTCCCAGCAGCATCGTCGCGACCCGGCATCGTCGCCACTGCGAGCAGTGCCGCGGCCCGAGGGTGCTGGCGTGGCCCGGAACCCACCGCCTCCCTGGGTTGCCCAGTGTCGCCGTGTCGCGGTGTCGCGGTGTCGCGATCCAGTGTCAGCTGTCGCGAAGATCTGCGGTCGCCGTGGCCGAGGCGTTGAAGGAGCCCCGGCGGAAGAGGTAGTCGAAGTCGCCGGCACAGGTCACCGACACGGCAGGGGGCGTCGAACCGACGACCAGCCCGCCGGAGCACCGGTCGGATCGGTCGATGATCTCGGCGACCAGGTGGGAGGCCGGGACCGCGGCGCCACCGTCGAACCAGTCGACCTGGTCCACGGCCGAGGCTGCGTCGTTGGCGAGTCCGGCCGCCTCGGACTCCAGCGCCTGCTGCCCTCTCCACTGGACCGAGGTGTCGGCGGCCAGTGAGCCCAGGAAGAACAGGATCAACACGCCTGCCGGCATCAGCACCAGTCCGTTGCCGGCCTGGTTGCGGCCCAGTCGTGTCAGGATCGCGCGGATTCGGTGCACCATCAGCACGCCGCCGTGCCGGGCAGGCCCGACCTGTAGGGATCGACGATCTCACTGTGGCTCGACCGGACGCGGATCACGCCGTCGAAGAACCCACCCGGCATGCGGACGGGGTCGACCTCCATCACGACGGTCGCGGTGATGCGCTCGCACCGGGCCAGGCCGCCTTCGACGGAGACCGAGTGGGGCTGGTCGCGGCCCAACGACAGCAACGCGTCGGCTGCGGCCTGGTGCGCCTGCGACGTCGCTGCCCCTGCCGAGTCCGCCTCCACGAAGGTGCGGGCAGCTTCGCGGGCCGCCGCGGTCACGGCCATGTCGGCGTCGATGACGTTCCAGGTGTTGATGACCAGCAGGAACCCGATGAAGAAGATCAGCGTGCCGAACACCAGCACCTCCGCGCCGGCGCTGAGCCCGTCCTGGGCCATGACGCGGTGCTTCAGGCTGTCGAGACCCTCGCCCGGCGACGGGCGGTTCGTCGGGCTGCTGCGGCCGTCGCCGGGTGGCGAGCCCGTGCCCCGAGGTCGGAGGCCCGTGTGGCCACGGCCACGCTCGTGTGCGTGCGTTCCGGCGCTCATCGGAACTCCTCCATGCGCGAGGAGCCGGTGCGGTTGATCGTCTCGAGCTGCCACACGTTGCCCATGATGCGCAACGCCGGCGCGGGGGAGGCACCTGACACGGTGACCTCGACGCGATCGCCCACGATCGTGCAACTGCCATCCACGCCGTTCCAGTTGGACACCTGGCTGCTCACCCACGAGCTGGCCTGGGCGCAGGTCATGTCGTCGCGGGCGACCCGGCTGGCCCCTTCGAGCGCGATTGCTGCGGCCTGGGTGTTCGCATACAGGTGCAGCGCAGCCTGCACGGTGATGAAGAGGAAGAACAGGAACATGAGGACGCCGCCCGTGGCGGTCATCGGCCCGTTGCCGTCATCCTCCCTGACCAGCCGACGGCACAGCGCAGGACCACGGCGGCGCACCTGTCCCATGCATGGTCCTCCTCGGCGACGGTCGCGGTCGTGGTGGCAATGGGCTCGGACGACCGTGGCACGGGAACCGTCAGTTGTTGACGATCTCGTTGACGCTGCTCTCGGTCTTGTCGGCGGCGCTGTCGAAGACGCCGTTGAACGCAACGAACATGGCTGCGCCGATGATCGCCATGATGAGGACGGCGATGCCGGTCGAGATGACGCCCTCGCCGGCTTCTTGACGGAGGCGGGTGCGGATGAGGTTCACGGTGGTCTCCCGGTGCGAGGTCGCGGTGCATGGGTGCGAGTCGTGTGGTGGGTGCGGCCCTGATGACGGTCGGACCATGCCCATCGCGTGGCCCGTCGCATGGTGCAGGACGGCTGTCGGTGTGTCATGAGGCAACGATCACGGACGTTTGGATGTTATCCAGTACATCTCGTTCCGGGCAAGCGCCTGTGGGATCGATGTGGAAGTCCTCATCCCCGCTCGGACCGTGATGGTGACCGGGTGGCCACCCTGCACGCACCCGGTGACTCCCCACTCCCGGCACAGTGGGCGCTCTGCCCCAACCCGGCTTCACCCCGTGCCGGCGTCCTCCAACCATTCGCCTCATGCGTCCCGCCCCAACCCGCCACAGTTCTCTCGAGCACCGCCATGATCGACCTGCTGTCCCCCATCGATGCGTCCGGCCAAGAAGTCGCCGCGACCATGGCCTCGCTGTGGGCCATCGTCCTGCCAGCGATCCTGGTTGCCCTGTTGCGCATCATCGATGTGACCCTCAACGTCTTCCGGACCGTCTTCACCGTCAATGGCCGCAAGGGACTTGCTGCCCTCGCACACGGCATGGAGGGCGCGGTGTGGCTGGCCGCGACGGGCATCGTGTTGTCCGACCTGTCGGTGGCCAAGACCGTGGGCTTCGTGGCCGGGATCATGCTGGGCACGCTGTTGGGCACCACCATCGTCGAGCACCTGCGCCTGGGCATGGTGACCGTGCGAATCTACGCCGACGCCAGCCACCTCGAAGGGTCTGGTGCCCGCATCGCCGACGCCATCCGAGATGCCGGGTTCGGCGCCACCACGTTCACCGGAGAAGGCATGACCGGCCCGGTCAAGATGGTCTTGTCGACGGTTCCCCGGCGCAAGGCCACTGCCGTCATGGCGGCCGCGTCTGCCGTGTCTCCGGAGGCGGTGGTGGCCGTGGACAACGAGTTCCAGCCCCTGGCTGCATCCGCGCGCGTGTGATTCCAGCCCCTGGCTGCATCCGGGCGGGTGTGACCCGACCGGTCGCCCGTTTCCCCTCGTGGCGAGGTCGGTTCCCGCTCCGGTCGTGCGGCTGCCTTCGGACGCGTGGGAGTCGACGTGGGCCGGCCCTGCCACGAAGCCGTAGCGTGCGGCCCACGACGTCCCACGAGACAGGCCGCAGGGTCGAGAGCGAGGTGGCATGGCCGCACGGACCCTGATGGTGCAGGGGTGTACGTCGTGGGCGGGCAAGAGCCTGCTCACGACGGTGCTGTGTCGATGGCTGTCGAACATGGGCGTGGACGTCGCGCCGTTCAAGGCCCAGAACATGGCCAACAACGCCCGCGTGGTCGCCGGCGGTGAGATCGGCGTCGCCCAGTGGCTGCAGGCGCGGGCCGCCCGAGTCGAACCGCACGTCGACCACAACCCGGTGCTGCTCAAGCCCGAGGCGGACACGAGGTCGCAGGTCGTCGTGCACGGTCGGGTCCGTCCCGACCTCACCGAGATGCCGTGGAAGCGACGTGGGCCCCACCTGCGCCCCGCCATCGAGGAGTCGTTGGGTCGGCTTCGCGCCGCCCATGACGTCGTCGTGATCGAGGGTGCCGGGTCGCCTGCCGAGATCAACCTGCCCGACGTGGTCAACCGAGGCGTCGCACAGTGGGCCGACGCCGCCGTGCTGCTGGTGGCCGACATCGACCGCGGAGGTGCCTTCGCGCACCTGTACGGGACGTGGGCACTGCTGGACGAACGTGATCGCTCGCGCATCGCGGGCTTCGTCCTCAATCGGTTCCGTGGCGATGCTGCCCTGCTGTCGCCCGGCCCCGAACTCCTGAAGGCCCGCACTGGCGTTCCGACGCTCGGGGTCGTGCCGATGGTCGGTCACCGGCTGCCGGACGAGGACGGGGCCCGCGCCTGGCCCGCCCCCGAGGCTGCCCGGGGCGATGCGGGTTCGACGCGGGTGCCGAGGGTGGCGATCGTGCGCGGTCCGGCTGCGTCCAACCTCGACGAGTTCGCAGCCGTGGCGGCGGTGGCGGAGGTGGTGTGGGCGACCCGTCCCGGTGACCTGGTCGGTGCCGACCTGGTCGTGTTGCCGGGGTCCAAGCACGTGGCGGCCGATCGAGCCTGGCTTGCCGCGACCGGCCTGGACGCGGCCGTGGTCCGCATGGCCAGGGGTGGCGTTCGGGTGCTCGGGATCTGTGGCGGGGCCATGCTGCTGGGCAGCCGGGTCGAGGACCCGACCGGCGTGGAGGGAGGCGTGGCGACGTCGGCCGACGGGCTGGACCTGCTCGACCTCGCCACGACGCTGCATCCGGACAAGGTGGTCGCCCCGATCGCGCTGGATGCCGTGGGAGGCTCGCCGGAGCCCTGGCGAGGGCTGGCCACCGGCATCGGTGTCGGTACGCCGGCCTACGAGATCCGCCACGGACGTCTCACGGTGACCGGACCCCGTGCGATTCCCCTCGTGGTGCGACAGATGGCCGCCGACGCGCCGGATGCCGCTGACGCCGTGGTCGCCGATGGTCCTGCGGGCGCCGCCGATCCTGCGGGCGTTGCCGGACCTGCGGGCGTTGCCGGGGCGGCTGGCGTGGCGGCCGGACTCGACCGCGCCCGAGCATCCGTCCACGGCTGGGCCCACGACAACGTCGCCGCCGTGACCGTCCACGGACTGCTGGAGTCCCCTCGTGTCGTCGCGGCGTTGTTGGAGGTGCCGCCGCCGCCCAGCCTCGATGACGTGGTGGACGACCTGGCCGCTCAAGTGGTCCCGCACCTGGACACCGCCGCCATCATGGACCTGGTCGGCATCGCGTGAGCCGATTGGCCCTCTCGAGGTCGGCAACGGTCGGAGTGGTCTGCGAGCCTCGGCGTGGTCTGAGTGGTCTGCGAGCATCGGCGTGGCCGGCGAGTGTCGGCGTGGTCGAACTGGCAAGACCGGGAGGCGTGGGGGTCCGGGTCGCGTCGTAGGATGGCGGGCATGGGTCAATCCGCGCGCCGCTTCGCGATGGTGCAACGCCAGTTGCGCGATCGAGGCATCGCCGATGA
>DATFMD010000140.1:0-7433 GCA_035267125.1 Nitriliruptoraceae bacterium
CCACATGATCAGCGAGGTCCCGCCGTAGCTGACGAACGGCAGCGGCACGCCGGTGATGGGCGCAATGCCGATGGTCATGCCCACGTTCACGTAGACCTGCAGGGCCAGCAGGCCCACGATCGCAGCCGCGACGACCGTCCCGAACAGGTCCTTGGCGATCATCGAGATGCGCAGTCCGCGCCACATCAGCACCGCGAACAACGAGATCACGACAACGGCCCCGGCAAACCCGAACTCCTCGCCCAGGACGCTGAACACGAAGTCGGTGTGGTTCTCGGGAATGAAGTTGTTGATGTTCTGGGTGCCCTGGCGAAACCCCTGGCCCGTCAGCTGGCCGGAGCCGACCGCGATCTTGGACTGGGTCAACTGGAACAGCGCAGTCGTGCTCTGGCCAGGGTCGTTCTGGTCCAGGAAGGCCGTCAGCCGTTCCAACTGGTACGGCTGGATCAGGTCGCTTGCCATCGCGGCCGACACCAACCCGATGCCCGCCACCACCAGCCCGGCCAACCACCGCCACGACAGGCCACCGACCAGGAACATCACGAACAGCAGCCACACCAGGGTGAGGCTGGAGCCAAGGTCCGGCTCGAGCAGGATCAGGCCGGCAGGAACCGCGACGATCGCCAGGCAGGCCGCCACCGTCCGGAAGTTGGGATGGCCCTTGCGCTCGTGGAGGATGGCCGCAACGGCGACGATCACCGCGATCTTCGCGATCTCGGACGGCTGCAGGTTGAAGCCCGGCAGGTCGATCCACCGTTGCGACCCGTTGACCTCGGTGCCGACCCCCGGGATCAGCACGGCCACGAGCAGGACGACGGAGCCGAGGTAGAGCACGGGAGCGAGCGCACGGATCCAGCGATAGTCGAGCAGCGCCGCGATCACGAGCGCCACCAGGCCACCGCCCAGGGCCACCGCCTGCTTGATGACGAAGCCGTAGTCGGGGTCGCCCGCCTGGGTCGTCTGGGTGGTCGTGGCGGACAGGATCAGGGCGAGGCCGATGGCGGTCAGCGCCAACACTGTCAGGACCAGGATCGGGTCGAGGTGGCGGATCGGCTCGTAGGCCTGCATCCAGCGACTCTGGATCTGTTCACGTTGGATGCGGCGCGCACGATCCTGGCCGTAGTAGCCAACCTCCATGATGCACCTCCTCCCGGGGTCTCGCGGATCCCTGGTTCAGTCGACGTCGGACGGTCCGGCCTGGATCTCGGTGGCCTCGATGTCGAAGATCGCCTCGTAGATTCGCCGCACGATGGGAGCCGACGTCTGCGAGCCGCCACCACCGCGCTCGATCATGACGACCACGACGTACTGCGGGTCGTCGGCCGGCGCGTACGAGGCGAACCACGAGTACGGGATGTTGTCGCGGTCCTCCGCGGTGTTCAGACCCGCCTGGCCGGTGCCGGTCTTGCCGGCGATGGGATGTGTGTCGAGGGGAAATCCGTCGAAGGCGGCCCGGCCGGTGCCACGTTCGCTCATCACGACGTCCTCGAGGCCGCGGCGCATCTCCTCCCACCACTCCTCGGGCGCATCGATCTGGTTGAACACCACCGGCTCGATGGTCTCGACGACGTCGCCCGACGGGTCGAGCACCTCGGCGCCAAGGCGCGGCGACATGACCGTGCCACTGGTGGCCACGGCGCCGTAGGCAGCGGCGATCTGGAGCGGCGACGCCAGCAGGTCGCCCTGGCCGATCGACATGTTCACCGCGTCGCCACCACGCCAGATGTAGCCGGTGCGACACAGGTCGTC
The DNA here is from genome assembly GCA_035267125.1 of Nitriliruptoraceae bacterium. Taxonomy (GTDB): domain Bacteria; phylum Actinomycetota; class Nitriliruptoria; order Nitriliruptorales; family Nitriliruptoraceae; genus Salsipaludibacter. The sequence continues at coordinate 1,750 of DATFMD010000140.1, forward strand.
GTACAGGGCCCAGTTGGGGTCGTCGCGGGTCAGGACCTCGTTGGCCAGCGTGCAGGCGCCGTTGGGGTCGTCCTTGGTCTGCAGCCAGTACTCACACCGCCACTGGCGCCCGGTGAGGCGGCCCGGGGTCTCCCCAGCCAGGTCGGCCCCCACGCGCTGCCCGAATCCGAGTTCGGTGGCAGCGTCGTAGTAGATCTCGTCGACGGCTTCGTAGTCGCACACGCCGGGATCGACCTCGAGCTGTTCCTCCTGGGCACGTTCCTGCACCCACTGGTCGATGGCGACCTGGTAGAAGAAGGTGTCGCACGAGCGCTGGAGGGCCTGCGCGAGGTCCATCTCGCCCTCGGGGCGCGTGTTCCAGTTGCGGAAGACACGCTCGCCGATCTCCATGCTGGCGGGGCAGTCGAGCTCGGTGTCGGGCGTGATCTCGTCGGCGAGAAGGGCACCGAATCCAGATGCGATCTTCCACGTCGATGCGGGCGGGAACGCCTCTGCGAAGACGCGGTTGAGGGCCGGACGCCCATACTCGTTGTCGGGGTCCTGCCAGTAGTCGAAGTACTCGGTCGAGATCGGCGCAGCCAGCCCCTGGGCGTCGAAGGTCGGATACGACGCCGATGCCAGGATCGCCCCCGTCTCGGGATCCAGCACCACGGCGGCTCCCGAGGTCGCCTCGATCGGGACGATGTCGCCGGAGTCGAGTTCGTAGGTGAATTCGGAACGGGCGGTGATGATTCCCTCCTCGAGAATGTCCTGGACCTCCTGCTGCAACTCGTGGTCCAGGGTCACCACCAGGTCGTTGCCACGCACCGGAGGCACGTCGGAACGCTCCTCGACGACCGCTCGGCTGGCGTTGACCACCAGGGTGCGAACCCCCTCCTCGCCCTGCAGCACCTCGTCGTAGGTCGCCTCCAACCCACCCTGTCCGATGACGTCGCCCGCGGTGTGCTCGGGATGGTCACCGGACTCGAGCTGGGTCTCGCTGATCTCGTTGACGTAGCCGACGACGTGGGCCGCCAGGTCTCCCTGGGGATACTGGCGGATCGGGACGCGTTCGGCGACCACGCCGGGGAACAGTTCGGGGTGTTCCTGGACCGCGAGCGCGATCTCGGGGGCGACGTCGACGGCGACGGGAGTGGGCCGAAACGGTGATCGCCGCAGCGAGCGCATGTCCTCCAGCAGCTCGTCGTGATCGACGTCGAGCAGCACCTCGAGCCGGTCGACGGTGGCCTGGACCTCGGGATCGTCGAGCAGTTCACCCGTGACACGGTCGAAGAAGTAGTCACGCACGATGCTGATCGACAGGGCCACGCGGTTGCGGGCCATCTCGGTGCCGTCTGCCAACAGGATGCGGCCTCGCGGTGCTTCGGACTCGACCCGCTCGATCGAGTTCTCGAGCGCCTCGTTGGACAGGACGTCGCCCACCAGGACCTGGAGGTAGTACAGGCGCGACAGCGTGGCCACCAACAGGGTGACGACCACGACCGTGAGCAGGGTCAGCCGACCGCCGGCCGAATAGTCGTCGACGACTTGCGATGGGGGCCCGGGGGCACGGCTCATTGTGCAGCTGCCGACAGGTCGAGTGGGAACTGCCGGTCAACGTATCGAACGACCGCCAGCGCAGCGGGTGCCAGCAGGAGCGCGTAGACGGTGGCCACGAGCGAGGCCTCGCTGATCAGGCGCAGGGTCGCAGACTCCTGTGCCAGCAGGGCGGACAACACCCCGTAGCCCCCCACTCCCAGGAACGTCCCGGCGGCAACGAACAGGATGGGTGCCGTGACGCTCTCGGGAGACAGGTAGGGCCGGGCGGCGCCCACGCCGTAGCCGATGCCGACGTAGACCAGCACGCTCATGCCCAGGGGTGCGTTGGAGGAGAGCAGGTCGGTCAGCAGGCCTGCCGGGAGGGCCACCTTGACGGCCGTCAACGCGCCGTCCTGCAGGGCGAACGCGATGACCAGCAGCAGGAGCAGGTCAGGAGTGAATCCCGACACCGCCATGACGGGCAGGACCGACACCTCCAGCAGTGCCGCCACCACCAGGACAAGACCGATCATCGCCGCACGCGCCATGTCTAGGCCTCGCCGCTCGGCGTGGGGGACGGTGTGGCGGTGTTCAACGGGGGCGGGATGGTGGGCTCGATCTCCGGCGGCACCGGATCGACCGCTGGGGGCGTGAACTCGACATTGGGCGCCAGTTCGAGCGGTTCGTCGACCTGCTCGGGGAGGTCGAGGACCACGGACACGAGGTCCAACGACGTGAAGTTGACGTAGGGCAGCACCTCGACCCGCCGCACGAGCTGCCCCACCTCGTAGTCTGCCGCCGCCACCACGCCCACGGGCAGACCCGGCACGAAGGTGCCGCCACTGTAGGACGAGGTCACGACCTCCTGACCGACCTCGACGACAGCCTCGGTCACGAGCGGTTCGAAGATCATGGGCTCGTTGCCGTCGCCCGACAGGATGCCGACCTGGCCGGACTCCGCGATCCGCGTGGCGGCACCGAAGTTCGGGTCGATGGCCAACAGGATCCTCGAGGTCGAGCCGGTCGTGGCGATGATGCGCCCGACCAGTCCGTCGCCGTTGATGACCGCCATGTCACGCAGGACGCCATCGTCGCTGCCGACGTTGATCGTGGCTGTCCACTCGAAGTTGGACGCCCCCTGGGCGATGACCTGGCCCTGTGCGGTGTCGAGGTCCAGCCGACTGGACATGTCGACCTGGGCACGCAACTGTTCGTTCTCGCGGACCACGTCGTCGTAGGACAGGCGCCGCTCCTCGACCAGTGCCAACTGGGCACGCAGGCGGGCGTTCTCCTGGCGCAGGCTGAACAACTCGGTCACCGACCCGGCCGCCTCGGCGATGGGTTGCACGATGACGGCGAGGCCGTTCTGGACGGGCCCCAGGACCACCGCCACGCCCGCACGCAGGCGACCACCGATGCCGCTGTCGGGCTGGGGGGATCGGAAGTCGACCGTCACCAGCACCAGTGCCAGGAGCACGAATGCTGCCAGCAGCACCCGAGCCCGACGACGTTGGAACATGCTGGCAGGTGGCCTGTGGTCAGTTGCGCGACGACGAGATCAGGACCTTGCGCAGTGCCTCGAACTCCTCGAGGCACTTGCCGGACCCGATCGCGACCGAGGACAACGGGTTGTCGGTGATGTGGATCGGCATGCCGGTCTCGTGCTTGAGGCGCTCGTCGAGGCCCTTCAGCATGCCGCCACCACCGGCGAGCACGATGCCCTTGTCCATGATGTCGGCGGCCAGTTCAGGCGGCGTCTTGTCCAGCGTGTTCTTGACGGCGTCGACGATGGAGTTGACCGGTTCCTCGATGGCCGACCGGATTTCCTCGGCGGACACGACAATGGTCTTGGGCAGCCCGGACACCAGGTCGCGGCCGCGGATCTCGGCATGGGGTTCGTCGGGCAGCGGGAAGGCGGACCCGATCGCCATCTTGATCTCCTCGGCGGTGCGCTCACCGAGCATCAGCGAGTACTCCTTCTTGATGTAGGAGATGATCGAGTCGTCGAGTTCGTCACCGCCGATGCGGATCGACTGGCTGGTGACGATGCCGCCGAGCGAGATGACGGCGACCTCGGTGGTGCCACCGCCGATGTCGACGACCATGTTGCCAGCGGGCTCGTGCACCGGCAGACCAGCCCCGATGGCCGCGGCCATGGGCTCTTCGATGATGTAGGCGGCGCGGGCGCCGGCCGACATCGTGGCCTCTTCCACGGCGCGCTGCTCGACGCCGGTGATGCCCGAGGGCACGCACACGACGACGCGCGGCTTGGCCAGGAAGCGACGCTTGTGCACGGCCTGGATGAAGTAGCGCAGCATCTTCTCGGTGACGTCGAAGTCGGCGATGACGCCGTCCTTGAGTGGCCGGATGGCCATGATGTGGCCCGGGGTGCGCCCGATCATGCGCTTGGCCTCGGCGCCCACCGACAGGATGGCGCCGTTCTTGGTGTTGATGGCGACGACCGAGGGCTCGTTGAGCATGATGCCACGACCACGCACGTACACCAACGTGTTGGCCGTACCGAGGTCGACGGCCATGTCGCGACCGAGCGGGTTGATGTTGTTGCTGAAGGTTGATGCCACGACGAAGACCTTTGTGCGCCGAGACGGCGGATCACGGCTGGCGGACGGAACGGTGCGGGTGCAATCGGGAATGCGCTGACGGCTGTGGGCTGGCTGGTGCCGCGATTTCCCCACACTGACGGAAACGGTACCCAGCCCGGCCCGGTCGCGGCGTCCTCGGGGTGGCCGGTTGACCGCTGCCCGCGGTGGGCTCTCCACCGCACGTGGCCACACCCTACTACCCCGTTGCTGGAGTTGCCAAAGTTGCCAGTGTTGTCAGAGTACTGATCTAGGAATCGGTGGCCTGGCCGCCATCCTCGGTCGCAGTCGGGCCGGGCTCGCCATCCCCCGGTGCAGTCGGCTCGGCGCCGTCGTCGGCGGCGGCGGTCGGTCCGTCGCCGCTCGCAGGGCCCACTGCGTAGACGAAGCCATCCCGTGACCCGACGAAGAGCTGGCCGTCCCAGGCCGCCGGGGTCGACTCGATGCAGCCACCCGTGAAGACGTTGTCGGACACCTGCTGGGGATTGGTGGGATCGGTGACGTCGTAGATGCGCAGGGCCGGCTCGGTGAGGCACCCGATCGCGAGCACCAGCCGGTTGCCGACCAGGACGGGCGACGACCGTGCATAGCCGCCGACGTCGTCGTCGGACCACACCACCTCGCCCGTGTTGCGATCGACGGCCCACAGCTCACCGGTGTTGATGGGCACGTACAGCAGGTCGCCACGCAGCGCGGGCGTGGCCCAGATGCCGCCCTCCAGTCCCCCGGACGGGGGGACGTCGATGCTCCACACCACCGGATCGTCAGGTCGGTCCGGGTCCAGCTTGACGAACTGCCCCACCTCCTGGCCCCTGCCCGTGGCCAGGTCGATCTCGGCCGCGACGTAGATGTCTCCCACCTCGTCGACGACGATGGTTGCGTCGACGTCGTCACCCATCCAGAAGTCCAGCACGACCTCGGCGGACTCGGGCAGGCCGGCGATGTCGACGCCCACGACCCGCCCGGCCGAGTTGGCGAAGTAGGCGCGGTCCTCGAAGATCGCGGTCGAGTTCTCCACTGACTGCTGCCGGCCGACGGCCGCGACCAGGTCGTCGGTGAATGCCGGCATGTCGAAGACGATGTCGGGCGACACGGTCACCAGGCCGTCGTCGCCGGTGGCGCGATTGAGCTGGATCGCGAACCACCAGCTGTTCTCGCCGCCGACGTAGACGATGTCGTCGACCACCACGGGATTGGAGTCCCAGTCGTTGTTCCACATGCCGGGAACCGCACTGGCGGCCAGGCTCCACAGCTCGGTCGGTTCCTCTCGATCCAGTGCGATGATGCGCCATTCGTCGTCGCGCGATCCGGCGTAGAGCAAGGGGTAGCCGTCAGGATCGAGGGTGACGGTGCCCTTGATGATGTCGCCCATGTCGAAGTCGGGCCTGGTGCGCTCCCCCGTGGCCGCATCGACGAAGTGGATTGCCTTGTCGTAGGCCCCGAAGATGACCTCCGTGATGCCGTCGGGCCGTTCCCATGCCAGCGGCTGGCCCGTCCAGCCCGTCCCGCACCACACCTTGTCCACGCCACCCACCGGTGAGTTGCCGCACATGGGCTCGTCGGGGA
>DATFMD010000141.1:0-2029 GCA_035267125.1 Nitriliruptoraceae bacterium
GTGCGACCGCCATGGCGGCAGGCCGTGGCCGGGCCGTGGTCGGCGTTCCGGCGGCTGCCGTGGTGGGTCCAGGTGCTGGGCTGGCTGTTCGGCTTCTGGATCCTGCCGGCGCTGTGGTTGGCGGCCCGGGCCGGGGGACCGGCGGGCATGGTCGGTGCCGCCATCGCCGCGATCCTGGGTCTCATCATCGTCGCTCCGCTCGCCACCGGCCCGACCGACGACCCGTCCACCCGGGATGCGGAGGCGGTCGCGACTGCCACGCCCACGCCGACCTCCACACCGTCGCCCGCTCCGACCTCCACGCCGTCGCCCGTGTCGACCTCCACACCTTCGGTGGACCCGACCTCGATCCCGTCGGCGTCGGCGTCGTCACCGCCCGCGCCCGCGACGCCGACGAACCTGCCGACCCCGTCCCCACCCGCGCCGTCCGGGCTGCCCGACGGCGTGCCGATGGTCGTGGACCGGATCGTCGACGGGGACACCCTGTACCTCACTGGTTTGGCAGAGCGAGCTCGGCTGATCGGCATCGACACGCCCGAGACGGTGGCGCCCAACTCGCCGGTCGAGTGCCTCGGACCCGAGGCCACGGCCCACCTCACCGAACTGGTCCCGCCCGGGACCGACGTCGTGGTCACGTTCGACGTCGAACTGGTCGACCGGTTCGACCGTCCGCTGGTCTACCTCTACAGGGTCAAGGACGGGCTGTTCGTCAACGAGGCGATGCTCGCCGACGGCTTCGCACTGCTCGCGACGTTCCCACCGAACGTTGCCCACGTCGAGACGTTCCGTGCGGCCGAGCGGGAGGCCCGCGAGGCCGGCGTCGGGCTGTGGTCGACCGCCTGCGACTGACCTGGTGGGTGAGTGTCGAGCCAACTCGATGCTCGACGGGCATGATGGGAGGATGGTGCGCGAACGTTCGGCGCAAGAGACCCACGACAGACAGGGATGCAGATGACAGACGTCAACGACTGGAACGCCCAGGTGATCGAGGAGTTCCGGGCAAACGAGGGCAAGGTCGGTGGCCAGTTCGAGGGTGCGCCGCTGCTGCTCCTCCACAGCACCGGCAGGAAGTCGGGCAAGGAGCGCGTCAACCCGATGATGTACATGGCGGTCGACGGCAGCTGGGCGGTGTTCGCATCGAAGGCCGGGGCCGACACGCACCCCGACTGGTTCCACAACCTGGTCGACAACCCCGACGCGAGCATCGAGGTCGGCACCGAGACCCACGAGGTGCGGGCGCGCGTGACCACGGGCGAGGAGCGCGAGGAGATCTGGACCAGGCAGAAGCAGGCCTACCCGGGATTTGCCGAGTACGAGGCCAAGACGGACCGCGTGATCCCGGTCATCATCCTCGAACCCAACGCCTGAGTCACACGCGTCACCGGAGTTGGCGGATTCGACCTTCGTCGCCCCAGGCGCGATCGGCCGTCCACACTTCGCTGTCGAGTCGGTCTGCCAACGCCATGCACAGTCGGTCCGCGAGCGACAGTCCGTCGCCTCGCTGCCAGGTCGCCGCGGCACGTTCGGCGTCGGCGAGTGTCACCTCCATGACCTCCAGGTCGTAGCTGAGCAGCAGGGCGCGCGCCAGGCCCCAGTCACCGTCGGTCGCGCGGACCTTCTGTGCAACTTCCGACCAGTTGGCCGCGCTGCAGGACGCGCCGTCCTGCAGGCGTCGCTCGACGATGTCGGCGCCCGGTTCGTCCAGGAGGAACGCCAGCAGACCAGAGGCGTCGAGCACGATCACGCGGCGTCTTCCTCGCTCGCGGCGCTTCGTCGATCCCGGAGCAGGTCGGCAACGAGGTCCGTGCCCGCGAGATCCGAGCGCACAAGGTCGCGCAGTCGGTCGCGGTTGACCAACACGACGCCGCCGGGGGTGTCGATGAGCACGAGCACGTCACCTGGGTCGAATCCACCTCGCGCACGTACTTCGGCGGGCACGACCAACCGGCCGCGATCGCCCATCGACACCGTGTATGTCCCACTCATGGGTCGAGCGTACCACACTTGCTTCCAAGTGGGACGCTTGGCT
>DATFMD010000142.1:0-9095 GCA_035267125.1 Nitriliruptoraceae bacterium
CACGGTGGTGTTCGTGTCCGCCAACGGCCAGGTCAAGCGCACCGACGTCGAGGAGTATCGCTCCAACCGGTCCGGCGCGGTGGCGGCGACCGGCCTCAAGGACGATGACGAAGTGGCGGCCGTGCTGCTGTGCGCCGACGACGACGACCTGGTGCTCGCGACCTCTGACGGCATGGTCACGCGATTCGCAGCTCGGGAGGCCAGGTCGATGGGGCGGACCGCCGCAGGTGTCGCCGGCATGAACGTGTCCAGCGGCGCCCGGATCGTGAGCGCCACGACGGTGGTCGATGGCGACGACGACCAGGCCATGGTCACGGTCGGCACCGACGGACGTGCCAAGCAGTCGCCGTTGGAGGAGTACCTCGCCAAGGGCCGCGGAGCCAAGGGCGTGACCACCGGGATGGAACCCACCGCCTTCTGTGGCGTGGCCGACGACGTCCACGTGACGGCGGACCCACCGGACGTCTTGCGGCGCGTGGCGCTGCCCGATGCCAGGCGCGGCAGTGTCGGTGAGCCCACCGGTATCACGGTGACGGGCCCTGTGGTGGCCGAACAGATGACCGAACGGTGGGGTCGAGGTTGACCGGGAACCGGCCGCGGTCGACCTATGATCGGGTCCGGTGACAACGTCGTCCGGGCACAGGAGCACCCGATGCCGCCATCCCCGTCTGCATCACTGCCTGCATCCCCACGCCTGTCGTCCGTGGACGACGGGTCCGACCCTGTTCCCCGGCGCCACGCGATCGTGGCATGGTTCTCCAGCGATCGCGGGTTCGGCCAACTGCGTACGGAGGCCGGCGACCTGGTCTACGTCGACCAGCGGGACATCCTGCGTGAGGGCTTTCGCGATCTCGAGCCCGGACAGGACGTGACCTGGACGCCGGGGCATGACGCGCACGGCATCGTGGCCCGCAACGTGGCCATCTCCGAGGCATCGAAACCGGCCATGGCGAGCTGACCTGCGGCCCCGGGCGTGGCCGTACCGCCAGCACGCCACGCCCCTGTGCTGCACCGATCTGACCGTCGTCTCGCCCCGGTCGCGCGCCGAGTGGAATGCCCCGGCGGACCGTGCTGTTGTCATGGGCACTGCCTTCGCGAGGTCACCAGTGCCCGATCTTTCCACGAGCCAATCCGCAGCGGGCCATCCTGGCCCGAGCCATTTTGGCGCGAGTCACTCGGGCACGACTCAACCTGGGACCATGCGCCTGGTCGGCGTGTACGACGCCGACGGAACGATCCGCGGTGAGGTGGCCTACGTGATCGGCCACCTCGTCGGGACGCGCTCGTGTTCCCTGTGCGACATCACCCACGGCACCGTCCGGCGCCGTCCACTGTTCGACCGGTTGGCAGCAGAGTTGGCCATCCCGTTCGAACTGCACCATCGCGACGAGATCGATGCGGCTCAGTCGGCCGTGGTTGCCGACGCCGGTCTGCCGGTGGTCCTGGTCGAGCGCGACGACGACCGTCGCGTGCTGCTGGACGACGAGACACTGCGGGCGTGCAACGGCGATCCGCACACGCTGTTCGCCGTGATTCGTGACCGGCTGGCTGCCCTGGAAGGCTGAGGCGTTCGCCTCTCGACCGGCGCGGTCACGGCACCGCTATGCCAGGACGGGCAGGTCCTGGTGCAGGTCCGCCGTGGCCGCGAACAGGTCGCCATGGCGTTCGACTCGGTCGAGCACGTCCGGGATCTCGAAGTGCAACGGTTCGCCTTCGGCGGCGGCCGCCACCTCGTCCCTGGTGACCGGCGTCGAGATGGTCGGCCGATCCCGCGCTCGCAGCGAGTAGACGGCCACGGTGGTCTTGAGCGGCACGTTCTGGCTCCAGTCGACGAACACCTTGCCGGTGCGCGCCGCCTTGTCCATCGACGTCAGGACCAGGTCGGCGTGGACACGCTCGAGCAGTTGACCCACGGCCAGCGCGAAGCCCTTGGTGCGCTCGTAGGTCGCGCCGGGGTCGTTGACCGGGACGTAGACCTGCAGGCCCTTGGAACCGGAAGTCTTGGCCCAGCCCTGGATGCCAAGTCGATCGAACACCTCGAACAGCCATCCGGCCACCCGTGCACATTCGACCATGCCGGCCGGTGGTCCCGGATCCAGGTCGAACACCACCATGGTCGGAACGTGGGGATCGGGAGCACGGCCCATCGGGACGTGCAGCTCCAGGGCCGCGAGGTTGGCTGCCCACACCAGCGCAGCCCGCTCGCGCAGGTCGCAGTGGCTGACGACCTTGTCGCGCCCGACACGGCCCAGGTCCACGGTCGGCAGCCAGTCGGGATGGTGTGGGGGGCAGCGCTTCTCGAAGAAGAACGGACCACCCACGCCATCGGGATGGCGCACCATGGTCAGCGGTCGCCCCTGCAGGTGGGGCAGCATCGCGTCGGCGATCCTGGTGTAGTACTCGATGATCTCGGCCTTGGTGGTGCCGGCGGCCGGATACAAGACCTTGTCCAGGTTCGACAACCGCAGGCGATGGCCGTCCACGGCCACCATGACCTTCGATGGTGTGTGACCCCGATCAGTGGCCACGAAGGCGGCTCCCACCGGCGCGGTGGCCCGGGTCCGATCCACGTCTCGAGTGCGGCATGCGACTCACTCGCGATGCGAGCGCAGGCTCGACACCAGGCTGGCATGGTCCCGGATCAGTTCCGCCGTCAGGGCCGGTGCCTCCAGGGCCGGGAAGTGGGCGACACCGACGATGCTGGTCACCGTCGCGTTGGGCAGGTGTTCGCCGTAGTGGCGGGCAGTCGCCTTGATCGACGGGTGGTCGTGGACGCCAACCGCGACGAGCGTGTCGACCTCGATGTCGCCCAGACGAGCCTTGAGCGGCGGATCGATGGAGGTCGGCTCCCCTTCGTCGTAGGCACCCTGCTCACGAGCGACCGCCGCCATCAGCAGTGACCGCATCCGCAACCGCAATGCGTCCGGCAGGTCGCCCTGGGTGCGATCTGGGCCGAGGAAGAAGAACTCGGCGTAGGTGTCGGCCGCGGTGTCGAACTCACCTTCGGCGATGGCGATGTCACAGGCACGCAGGCGGGCAAGTGCTCGCGGGTCGTCCTGCCATGTCACCCCGGGCAGCGCCGGGCCGAGCAGCACCAGGCCGGTGACCGCGTCAGGTCGGGTGGCCGCGACCTCGGCCACGACCCGGCCGCCGTTGGAGCACCCGACCAGCACCGCCGAGGACACGCCGGCGGCGGCCATGACGTCCAGCACGTCCTGGCGATCGTCGTAGTCCTGCGTCGGGTCGGGCGATTCACCCTGGCCGCGCGGGTCCATGGTGACGACGTGGAAGTCCGTCGCCAGGTCGGCAACGACGGCGTCGTACTGGCGTCGTGAACCGATGCCGGCGGGAACCGCGACGATCGACTCGCCGCTGCCGTGCTGTTCCCACGCAAGATCGGTCACGCCGATTCCTTGGCCTCGTCGGATGAGTCCTTGGCATCCTTGGCTGCCTGCAGGCTCTGTTCCAGCGCCGCCATCAGGTCGACGACCTCGCCGCCCTCCTCGACCTCGGGTGGCACGGCCACTTCCTGACCCTCGGCCTTGGCCTCGATGAGCTCCAGCACCTGCTGGCGGTACTCGTCCTCGTAGCGCTCGGGTTCCCACTCGGTGGTCATGGACTCGATCAACTGCTCGGCCATGCGCACCTCGGCGTCGGAGACCTCGAGGTCGTCGGCATCCGGCAGGCCGAGTTGGCCCGGGCTGATGATCTCGTCGGCGTAGCTGAGCGTGGACACGGCCAGCGCCTCGCCCAGCGGCCGGATCACGACCAACTTCTCCTTGGACCGCAGGACGAACCGCGCCACGGCGGCCTTGCCGGACTCGACCATGGCCTGGTGCAGCAGCACGTAGGGCTTGGCCGCCGTGTCCTGGGGCACCAGGTAGTAGGACGAGTCGTAGTAGATCGGGTCGATGTCGTCGAGGTCGACGAAGTCGCAGATGTCGATGGTGCGCGACTTCTTGGGGTCAAGGCCCTTGAGTTCGTCGGGCTCGATCACGATGTAGCGGTCGGGCGCCACCTCGTAGCCCTTGACGATCTCGTCGTTGGTGACCTCTTCCTCGTCGACCTCGGCCACCTTGCGGTACCGGATGCGGGAACTGTCGGAACGACGGATCTGGCGAAAGGACACGTCCTTGGAGTCGACCGCCGTCGTCAGCTTGATGGGGATGTTGACCAGCCCGAAGCTGATCGAGCCACTCCAGATCGATCGTGGCATCACTGCCCTCCTGTTCCGACACCTCCCACGATAGTCCCGGCGGTCTCCGATGGCCCATGCGTTGTCGAACCAGCCATGCGAGCGGTTGCGGTACGCACGGGCGGACCCTGTCGGCCCCGGGCGACACGTTGTCGTGGCATGCTCGGCGTCACGCGTTCGAGGAGGTTGGGCATGGACCTGTCGTCACTGCGCGTGGTGCGCCTGTCGGACCGGCCTGACCTGACGGCTGGCATGTGGGCGGCCACCGGCATCGGCTGGCCCGAATTCATGATGCACGACCCGGTCGGGGACCTGTACTACCCCCGGCTCGAGACGGATCTCGGTCACCTGTGCCTCGTGGCGGTCACGCCCGGCGACGACGTGATCGCGAAGGCCTGCTTCCTGCCGGTGACCGGTTCCGTCGATGACCTCCCTGACCGTGGCTGGGACGCGATCGTGGAGCGCGGGATCACCGACCACGACGCCGGCCGCGAGCCGACCATGGCATCGGCGTTGGAGATCATGGTCGTCCCGTCCGCGCGTGGCCTCGGCCTGAGTGGGGTGATGCTCGGACACATGCGCGAGGCCGTGGTCGCCATGGGACTGTGGGACCTGGTCGCACCCGTGCGGCCTTCCCACAAGCACGCCCACCCGCATGAGTCGATGGAGGACTACCTGGCCCGCCGCACCGACGAGGGACTGCCCGCCGACCCGTGGCTGCGGGTGCATGCGCGGGTCGGCGCCACCATTGTCAAGGTCGCCCCCGAGGCGATGGTGATCGAGGGCACCCCGGCGCAGTGGCACGAGTGGACGGGCCTGGACTTCAACCGTGACGGCGACGTCGAGGTGCCCCAGGCACTGGCGCCGGTGACGGTCGCCCTGGACGACGACCGGGTGACCTACGTCGAGCCCAACGTCTGGGTCCACCACGACCTTCGACCCTGACCGGACTTTCGTGGACGCGCCAACCGAGTCGAGCACGGGACCGATCGTCGCTCCGAGGCGAGACGGGTGTGCCCCCGCCTGCTCGACTCGACGCATCAGCGCGTCCGGACGAGCACCGCACCGTCCCGGGTCAGGGCCACGACACTGCCGTCGACATCGAGGTCCAACGCCAGCGCCGGCGAGGGCAGTTGGCTGTCCGGGGCGACCTCCCCGGAACTGGGATCGAGTCGCCAGACTCGCTGGTCGCACAGGTCGGTGAAGAAGTACGCGCCGTCGTCGATCGTCGGCCGAGCAGCGACCGCACCGCCGATGATCGAGCAGGCACCGTCGGCATGGGCCAGGGTCGCGACGGGCTGGATGGACTGGTCGTCGCACGGTTCGAGGCGACACTGGTCGCCCTCCCAGGATGGCCACCCCAGGTCGTGCGGGCCGGCGTCGGCAGGCACGATCGACACCTCCTCGGTGGCGTTCTGGCCCACGTCAGCCACGAACCACTGACCATCGTCGTGGGTGATGCGCCACGGGTTGCGCACCCCCGAGGCCCAGATCCTGGCGTCGCCACCCCCATCGACCCAGGGGTTGTCCGGTGCCGGCAGGGCCGTGGCCGGATCGGCGTCGACGTCCAGGCGCAGGATCGCACCCAGCGGCGTTTCGAGGTTGTCGCCATTGCCGAACTGGTCATTGCCGCCGCCGCCGTCACCCAGCGCCATGTACAGGAACCCGTCAGGCCCGAACATGATCGTGCCACCGTTGTGGTTCGCTGCCGGTTGGGCGACGGTCATCAGGATGGTCTCGCCGTCACGATCAGCCACCTGCTCGCTGCCCGCAGGCAGCACCGGGAAGCTGGCCAGCGTGGTCGCCCCGTCGTCACCCGAGTAGTGCGCCAACAGTCGTGTCCCGTCCGGGGTCGCCGTCACGTCGAGCAGGCCCCGTTCGCCACCCGCGGTGACCCGGTCGGAGATGTCCAGGACCGTCGTGCCGTCGAGCCCGCGGACCTGCCCACCGAGCTGCACGACCAGGAGGTCGCCCGAGCGTGGGTCCAGCATCGTCGCGACGGGCGCCTCGAACCCCTCGGCGACGACCTCCCAACCAGCCGGGTCGGCGCTGTCGTCTTCCGACGTGGGCTCGGCGGTGGCGTCGGTCCCGGAGGTTGGATCTGCGGCGCCGGGCGAAGCGGTCGGTGACGGCGCGGCCGATGGCTCACTGGACACCGTGGCCGGCACGTCCGAATCGGACGAGGAGGCAGACGCGGCCGGCGTGGCGGGGGCTTGCGAACTCGACGGGGAGCAGGCCATGGTCGCCGCGGCGACCCCGAGCACGCACGCGACGCGCCGCACCGTGGACCCGCGGGTCACTCGTGTTCCTCCCACACCGGCGCCTCTCGTCGACCGGTCAGCGTATGGGTGGGCAACGACGCGACGAGCGCACGTCACGACAGTGAACGCGCCGGTGCGCCGTCACGGTGCATCTGTCACCTCGGTCGCGATGACGTCGTTGCGCTGCCCCTTGTACACCGGATGGCGGAAGTGCCCGTGCGGCGTGGCGGCGAGATACGACACCCGCACGACGACGGTCGGCTCGACGGCGGTGAAGTCGTCCATCACGGGCAGGTCGTGATCGGCGCCCAGGGCCAGGGGGTCCAGGACGGCACGCAGTCGCTCCCCCTCGGCACGGGTGAGCCCGGACCCGACCGACCCCTCCCCCACCCATGCCTGCTGCTCGGCATCCCAGCGCGCCAGCGCCAGCGAGGTGACCGGCCCGGCGGTGGCCCCGTCCAGGCCCCGGTGGCCGACCACGACGGCGTCGGCTTCGCTGACGTGGCGGGTCTTGGCCCAGTTCCGCGACCGGACGCCGGGTTCGTAGACGCTGCCCGCCCGCTTGCTGACGATTCCTTCCAGCCCTCGTTGGCGAGCGACGAGGGTCATCGTGTCCAGGTCGGGACTCGACGGAGGCACGGCCCACGACCCGCCCGGGGGCAGCACTTCCTCCAGCCGTGCCCGACGCTCCTCCAGCGGCAGGTCGACGACATCGGTACCCGCAAGCCGCAGCAGGTCGAAGGCCATCAACTGTGCCGGATGCACGCGTCGGAGTTCGGCCACACGATGCTCGTTGCGCACGTGCATCCGGTGGGCGATGCGGCCGAAGTCGGGTCGCAGGTCGGCGTCGAGGACCACCAGTTCACCGTCCACCACCGTGTCGGCGGGCAACGCATCCATGAGGGGCGCCAACTCGGGCCAGGCGACGGTGACGTCATTGCCGTTGCGGGTCACGATCCGGTGGATGTGTTCGGATCCCGAGTCCGCGCCGGCATGCACCAGCACGCGGATGCCGTCCCACTTGAACTCGTGCGTCCACTCCGGACCCGACAGGTCACGGCTCCCGGCAGGAACCGCCAGCATCGGGGACATCGTCGTCACGACTTCCTCCCGGGCGACAGGTCGAGGCGGCATCCGCCCAGCCATCCGCCCGGCGGGTGATGTGGCGGTTGCGGCCAGGCGCCACCCGGCATGCATGCAACCACGACCCGCGATGTCACGCGCGCTGGTTAGCCTGCGGACAACAGCATCCTGTCCAGGCCTTGGGCTTCGGGCGTGACCACCATTCGACGATCACCGGGGCCTCCATGACCACGCAGGACCACGATCCCCCCGACGACGCACCGGTCGAAGTGGGGCGGGTGCTGGGGACCGACGACTCCACCCCGATGGAGTTCTGGGTCGCCGTTCGAGACGACCAGTACCTGCAACTCGACGACGTGGTCGCCCTGGAACGCCAGCCCGCCGGCGCCGATCCCGTCAAGATCTACGGCGTCGTCAACCAGGTCCGCGCCCGCGCCGAGGGCGCGCGCTTCGACTCGGACGTGTTCCTGTCCTCGGACGGGTTGCTGCCCACGCGCACGACCGAGGCGGCCCAGATCCATCCGACCCGGTTCGAACCGGAGGTCTACGTCCCGCCACTGCCGGGCCAGGCCGTGGTCCGCGCCCAGGGTGTCGACCGCGACATGGCACTGTTCTTCGACCAGTTCGACCGTCGCCTGCCGGCCGGACTCAGCCGCAACGACGAGCCCGTCTACCTCAACCTGGACTTCCTCGACGGCACCCGCGGCGCCCACGTCAACATCTCCGGGGTGTCCGGTGTGGCCACCAAGACCACCTACGCCACGTTCCTTCTCCATGCACTGTTCACGTCGGGCGTGGTCGACGATGCCGCCAACACCAAGGCGATCATCTTCAACGTCAAGGGCGAGGACCTGCTGTTCCTCGACCACGACAACCTGCGCCTGCCCACTGAACAGGCTGCGCGCTACGCCGCCGTCGGCCTGCCCGCGCGGGCCTTCGCCTCCACCTCGATCTATGCCCCACCGCGTCGCCAGAGCCGCTCGGGCACACCGGACGTGTCGGGTCGCAGCCACGGCGTCACCTCGTTCTTCTGGACGCTGGCGGACTTCTGCAACCTCGAACTCCTGCCGTTCCTGTTCGCCGACGCCGGCGACGAACGACAGCAGTACACGATGGTGGTGGCCAACGTGACGTCCATGCTCAAGCGCATGCACCAGCCGCTCGACGACGGCGCCGTCATGGTCGACACGGCCGCGTGTCGCACCTTCCACGACCTCGTCGACGTCATCCAGGACCGCCTCGAGAACGAAACCACCCAACTCCAGTGGGCGGGCCGCGCGATCGGTGTCGGCACGATCAACGCCTTCATCCGACGGTTGTCGGGCGCCGTGCGCGACGTCGCGCACCTGATCCGCGGCGACCTCACCGAACCCGACCGCCACCGCATCGACACCCAGGCCCAGGTGACGGTGATCGACATCCACAACCTCAACGACCGCGCCAAGCGGTTCGTGGTCGGAGTCGTGCTGCGTCGCCAGTTCGAGGAGAAGGAACGCGCAGGTCGACCCGATCCGCTCACCTACGTGGTGCTGGACGAACTCAACAAGTACGCCCCA
>DATFMD010000143.1:0-4648 GCA_035267125.1 Nitriliruptoraceae bacterium
GGGCAATGTCGCAGGGGGCGACCCCGCAGGATTCGGGCAACGCCGCGGGGATCGCGGCCGCCGGAACGAATCATTGGCGGGGACGGCGTCGGGGTGGCGCCGGGGGCAACAGCTTCGAGGCGATGACGTGCGCCACGGCGACCTCGACGACCTCGCCCGAACGACGCTGCACACGCCAGGTGTCGACGTCGGCCGCCACCAACTCCCCGACCACGTCGGTGGGGACACGACGCCCGTCGTCGTCGACCATGTGGCGGACGGTGACCCGCGAGCCGACGTGGTCGGCAGTGACCTCGTTGCGATACACCGTCACGACGTCGACCAGTGACGATGGGCGACGCCCACCGCACCAGGCATCCCGATGGCGCTCATGCCGGGGGGATCCAGCGCGCCGCCCGGGCGGTCGTGCCGGTCGTGGTCACCCACCACGTCGACCCCTTCTTGCGACGCTCGTGGGCGAACTCCATGCCCGGAGCGAGGTCCTGGTCGTCCTCCCAGTGCTCGCACAGCGTCTCGAGCACGTCGCGATGCGTGCACAGCACGGCCGTGTCGGGCAGTTCCTCGATCAACCCGAGCACGTCGGCGATGTCTGCGCCCTCGGCCAGGCGCTTGTCCGCGACCACGCGCAGGTCTCGTGCCGCAGCCAGGGGCGCAACCGTGTCGCGGCACCGCGTGAACGGTGACGTCACGATCGTGTCGACGTGGTGGTCGTCCAGCTGCCCGACGAGACCCTCGGCCTGGCGCTCCCCCTTGTCGCTCAGTGGGCGCTTGTGGTCGGGGTCGTGGCTGCCGCGCTTGCCGGCGTGGGCGTGACGAACCACCAGCAGGCTGCGACGATCCTGGTCGAACCCGTCCATGATCCGCCGGTCGGTGCCGTAGGTCAGCTTCTTCTGCAGCTTCGAGCCCTTCACCCACTTGATCCGGTCGACCTCGTCGTCGGGCTCGTGGCGCCCATGGTGGACAGGAATCATCGCCCACCACTGCACGCGCTTGTGTCGCCCACTGCGGTCGTCGTAGTCGGCGGTGCCCACGTGCGGACCGAGGCGAGCCGTCACGCCCGTCTCCTCCTGAACCTCACGCAGTGCCGTGCCGGCCAGGTTCTCGTCGCCGTCGTCGACCTTGCCCTTCGGCAGTGACCAGTCGTTGTAGCGAGGGCGATGCACCAGCAGGTACCGCAGCTTGCCACGGCGGAACTCCGTGACGATGCCACCGGCTGCCAGTACCTGCGGTGTGCCCATGCCGTCTCCGTGGGGGTTGCCTCGAACTCGGGACCCGACACTAGCGGCGCCGGAACGGCCCACGAAGGTTGACAGGGTCAACCGGGCTCGCCGGTCCCGACGACGGCCCGCTCGGCGGCCAACTCCTGCAGGCGTTGCTGCGAGTCGACGCCCTCGGTCATGGGCACACGACTCCAGGAGCCGTCGGGCGCCTGCTCCCAGGCCAACATGTCGTCGCGCAGCATCAGGTCGAACAGCTCGACCAGTTGGCGCTGGTTGTCGGGATCAGCGATGGGGATGAGGGCCTCGACTCGACGATTGAGGTTGCGCGGCATCAGGTCACCCGAGCCGATCAGGATCTCGATCCGCTCGTCCGGTCCGAACGTGTAGATGCGCGAGTGCTCGAGGTAGCGCCCGACGATCGAGCGAACCCGGATGGTCTCGCTCAGGCCCTCCACGCCCGCCCGCAGCCCGCAGATGCCCCGCACGACCAGGTCGATCGGCGTCCCGGTGGCCGACGCCGCGTACAGCGCATCGATCATTTCGGCATCGATCAGGCTGTTCATCTTCATGCGGATGCGGCCGTCGGGCGCCGCCGCCTCCGCTGCGATCCGCTCCAGGATCGCCGGACGGAAGTCGTTCGGCGCCGTGATCAGACTGCGGTAGGCGCGTTGGTGGCCGTACCCGGTCATGACGTTGAACAGTTCGGTGAGGTCCGCGCCGACGGCCGGGTCGGACGTCAACAGGCCGACGTCCTCGTACAGCAGCGCGGTCTTGTCGTTGTAGTTGCCGGTGCCGACGTGGGCGTAGCGCACCATCCTCGGTCCCTCGCGCCGGACCACGAGCGCGATCTTGGTGTGGGTCTTGAGCCCGACCACGCCGTAGGCGACGTGCACGCCGGCTTCCTCCAGGACCCGAGCCCACTCGATGTTGGCCTCCTCGTCGAAGCGCGCCTTGAGTTCGACCAACGCGACGACCTGCTTGCCTGCCTCGGCGGCCTTGATCAGGGACCGGACCAGGGGGGATCCCGGGCCCGAGGTCCGATACAGGGTGATCTTGATGGCCTGCACCTGGGGGTCGCGGGCGGCCTGGTCGACGAACTCCTGCACGGTGCGCGAGAACGAGTCGTAGGGATGCTGCACCAGGATGTTCTCGTTGGCCATGGCCGCGAAGATGCTGTGGGTGCGCTCGGGCGACAGCGCCGCGGGCACCGTGGCCTTGAACTTCGGGTACTTGAGGTCGGGACGGACGAGGTCGTAGACGCGGAACAACCCGGTCAGGTCGGGAGGTCCGGGGATCCGGTCGACCTGCTGTTCGGTCAACTTCATCTCGCGGAGCAACAGGTCCAGGATCTCGTCGGGGATGTCGGGGGCCACCTCCAGGCGCACCACCCGTCCGAACCGTCGGCGATGCAGTTCCGACTCGATGACCATCATCAGGTCCTCGGCCTCGTCGTCCTCCACCTCGAAGTCGGCGTTGCGGGTCACCCGGAACACGTGGTGGTCCACCACCTCCAGACCCGGGAACAACCGATCGAGGTGTGCCGCCATCACCTGTTCGAGCGGCACCACGCGTTCGCCGTCGGGCAGGACGATGAAGCGGGCCAGGATCGGCGGCACCTTGACCCTGGCGAAACGGGTCGTGCCGTCGTCGGGGTCGCGCACGACGACGGCGAGGTTGAGCGACAGGTTGGAGATGTAGGGGAACGGGTGGGCGGGATCCACGGCCAAGGGGGTCAGGACCGGGAAGACCTGCTCGTCGAACACGGTCGTGCACCAGTCGCGATCGGCGGCATCCAGCGATGCCCAGTCCCGGAACACGATGCCCTCCTCTGCCAGGGCGGGCGCCACCTGGTCGCTGAAGATGGCGGCCTGGCGCAGGCACAGTTCGTTGACGTAGGTGCGGATCGCCTTCAACTGCTGGCTGGGGGTCATGCCGTCGGGGGGCGGGTAGGTGTTGCCGGCCGCGACCTGCTCCATCAGACCGGCCACCCGAACCTGGATGAACTCGTCGAGGTTGGACGCGAAGATGGCCAGGAACTTGGCCCGTTCCAGCAGCGGGAGGTCGGTGCGCTCGGCCAGCGCCAGCACGCGTTCGTTGAACGACAGCCAGGTCAGTTCGCGATTGAGGAAGTGGCGCTCGCCCTCCACCGGCGGATGATCGGCCAGCACGGCCCGGGTCCGCACGACGGTGCCGGGCGCCACGCCGGCCACGACGGGTTCGTCCTCGCCGGCGACAGGCGCCCGCTCTGACGACGAGGAGGATCGTGGCCGGGCCGGGTCGGTCACGCGGCCGGACGACGTCGACGTCACCCCGGCGCCCGAAGCGGCCAGTGCCTGCTCGTCCATGGGGCCCTCGGGTCGCGGAGATCGGGGTTGGGCGGCGTCGGTGCGGGTCGCACGCCGTGCCGACCATCCTAAACCGTGGCGGCGGGTGCCACGCGGACCTGCCCGTCGTCGTCGCGACGCACACGATGTCACCTATGCTTGCGCTACGTTCTCCATCCCGTGACCACCGGCAGCAGTGAGCGAGGCACCCATGACCTACACGATCGCGGAACCCTGCATCGACGTCAAGGACAAGGCTTGCATCGAGGAGTGTCCGGTCGACTGCATCTACGAGGGACCCCGGATGCTCTACATCCACCCCGAGGAGTGCATCGACTGCGGCGCCTGCGAGCCGGTCTGTCCCGTCGAGGCGATCTTCTACGAGGACGACGTCCCCGACGAATGGGACGAGTTCACGCCGATCAACGCCGAGTTCTTCGACGACGAGGTCTCGGGTCTGGGATCCCCCGGCGGGTACGCCGCCGTGGGTGCCGTGGACGTCGACCACCCCAAGATCGAGTCCTGGGACGCCTGAGCAGCCCAACCACACGTCCCGGCTCCGCCAGTGATGGACGGGACCGTGACTGCCGAGGAGGACCACCGTGACCTACGTCATCGCCGAGCCCTGCGTCGACGTCAAGGACCGCGCCTGTGTCGAGGAATGCCCTGTCGACTGCATCTACGAGGGCGACCGCAGCCTGTACATCCACCCCGTCGAGTGCATCGACTGCGCCGCCTGCGAGCCTGCCTGCCCCGTCGAGGCGATCTTCTACGCCGACGACGTGCCACCGGAGTGGAGTCAGTTCACGGCCTGGAACGCCGAGTTCTTCGAAGACGACATGACCGGGCTCGGCTCTCCCGGTGGTGCCGGTGAAGTCGGTGCAACCGGTGTCGACCACCCCGAGGTCGCGAGCTGGGAGATTGCCACGCCGTGACCCACCCGGCGCCGACATGCACAGCGAGCCCCCGCGTCGTCGGGGGCTCGTCGCATGGGCCACCCACCGCACCGGCCCAGCCCACCGCACCGGCACGGCCCACCGCACCGGCACGGCCCACCGCACCGGCACGGCCCACCGCACCGGCCCAGCCAACCG
Source organism: Nitriliruptoraceae bacterium (assembly GCA_035267125.1). Lineage (GTDB taxonomy): Bacteria > Actinomycetota > Nitriliruptoria > Nitriliruptorales > Nitriliruptoraceae > Salsipaludibacter. Next base: position 4,639 of record DATFMD010000143.1, read on the forward strand.
CAACGGCCCA
>DATFMD010000144.1:0-2063 GCA_035267125.1 Nitriliruptoraceae bacterium
CCGAGTGCCAACGCCACCTCCACGCCGTTGACCGCGGCGTTGTGTCGGGCGATCTCGATGGCCTGCGGATCGGTGTCCACGCCGACGACGGTGGCTGCACCTGCCATCGCTGCGGCGATCGCCAGGATGCCGGTGCCCGTCCCGACGTCGAGGATCCGCTGTCCGGCCACCGGCACGTGCTCGAGTTGCTCGAGGCACCCGGCGGTGGTGTCGTGGTGCCCGGACCCGAATGCCATGCCGGCGTCGATGATGATGCGGTGCAGGTCCGGTGGGGTGACGTGCGAGTCGACGTGGTGGGCAGGGACGAGGTCGAACCTGCCTGCGCGGACCGGGACGGAGGCCGCCCGCCACGCGGCCATGTGGTCCACGGCGGGCAGGTGGGTCCACTCCACGGTTGCGTCGGTGGGAGCCAGGGCGGGAGGGCCGGGGTCGTCGCCGTCGACCGGGAAGAAGCCGATGGCGGCCGCCGCCGTCACCTCGACCGCGACAGCACCGGCCTGCCACAGGCTGACCGCGGCAGCCTCCGGTGGGTGCCCGGTGATCGTGGCGCGCCAGGTCTCGACCGGTTCAGCCACCGTCGCGTCGTTCGCGCTGGCCCTCGGCGCCTCGACGGGGTGCTTCGTCGGCAAGTTCGACGACGGCGACGTCGATCTCGTCTTCCGAGCCGTCTTCGGGAGGGTGCCCGCCGCGTTCGGCGCCAGTCGCGGGAGGATCGTCGCCGCCCTCGTCGGGGTGGGGGGCATGGGCCTCGGCGGTGGCCGAGAACAGGGCGGCGACGATGGCCGCGACGGGGATGGCGAGCAGCGCCCCGAAGGCCCCCATCAGGCTGGCACCGAGCAACACGCTGACGAACGTGACCGCTGGGTTCAGCGACAACGCGTGTGCGGTGATGCGGGGCGCGATCAGGTAGTTCTCCGCGCCCTGGTAGAGCGTCAGGGCGACCAGCACCCAGATCACGTCCGTGGGTTGCCCGGCCAGTGCGACGATGACCGGCAGGATCCCGGCGATGTACGTGCCGATCACCGGGATCAGGCTCGAGACCACACCAACCCAGAATCCCAGGGCCACCGGGTAGTCCAGCCCGATCACCGTGAAGGCGATCGTGTGGAAGATCGTGGACACGACCAGCGTCAGCGCCCGCGAGTAGACGTAGCCCCCGGTCTTGTCGATCGCCACGTCCCAGATGCTGAGGAATTCCTCCTGGCGGGCCGGCCGCATCCGCGACGTGACCGCTCCCCGCAGTTTCGGTGCGTCGGCGGTCATGTAGAAGGTGACCAGGGCAATCGTGAGCAGGTTGAACAGTGATCCCAGGACGCTGGCACCGACGCTGATCGCCCCCTGGCCCATGTTCTCGAGGTACGCGGGAACGCGGTTGGGCAGTTCCCGTTCGAACTCGGTCAGCCAGTCGGCGATGCCCGTGCCGAGTTCCCCGGGCAGGCGTGCGGCGTTGTCGATCAGGCCACCGAGGATCTGGTCGGCGTTGTTGACCAGCGTGCCGCCCTGGTCGAGGATCAGTGGGAGCATGGCCGCGAAGAAGCCGAACGTGATCAGGAATCCGGCGACGAACACCAGTCCGGTGGCGAGCCCGCGTCGCATGCCGCGATCGGCCAGCCACTTGACGGCGGGTTCGAGCCCGAAGGACAAGAACAGGGCGACGAACAGGTTGATGACCAGCGTGCTGGCGGCGTCGAGGATGGCACGGGCGGCGGCCGCGATCATGATGCCGACCGCCGTGCCCACCATCAGGGCCAGGGTCAGCCGCGTCGGGACGCGGTCGAACAGGCCACGCACTGCACGGGTCCCGGACCCTGACGCACCGTTGCCGGACCGTGTGCCGTCCAGGTCCGCGTCGACGTCGATGCCGGCCGAGGTGAGCGCGGAGGTGATGGCTGCGTCTGCCTCGTCACCTCGCTCGGTGGCCGCGGCGTCAGTGCTGTTGGGATCCATGCCCGGAGCCTACGACACCGCCTGTGCGCATGGTGGGTCCTGGCATGCCCGATAGCCTTCCCGCCGGACACTCGACCTGCGGCAGGGCCGTGACGCCTTCCGTCACCCCACCCGGG
>DATFMD010000145.1:0-2603 GCA_035267125.1 Nitriliruptoraceae bacterium
GTTGCTGCTGCGGCGTGGTCGGGATGGCACATCACCACGCGTGGCGGTCGCGACCCCCAGCCGGTGGACGCGGTCGGCTGGTGCGTGGAGGTGGCACGACGCGGTGCTGGCGAGATCCTGTTGACGTCGATGGATCGTGACGGCACGAAGGCAGGCTTCGACATCCCGTTGGTGGCAGCGGTGACTGCCGCGGTGACCATCCCCGTGATCGCTTCCGGGGGAGCCGGGACCGCCGCACACATGGTCGAGGCGTTGGACCACACCCGTGCCAGCGCGGTGTTGGCTGCCTCGATCTTCCACTTCTCGGAGGTGTCGATCGGCGAGGTCAAGGACGCCATGGCCGCCGCCGGACTCCCGGTTCGCCGAACCTGACAGTCGGCCATGACGTTCGGGGCTGCCTGGCAATCGGTTCTCGCGGTCCGATGATTCGGCGTCCCGGGGGTGGTGCCGTCTCGCCTCTGAGCGACAATTTCTCGGAAATCGTGTCGTGTTCGGTCGTGGCCATGGTCGATCCGTCTCGTCGTTCCCGGGAGCACTGGGCCGCCGCCGGTCAAGATCCCGGGCGGGTCATGTGGACAAGGTGTGCAGGGCCGCGACGTCGCCGTCGACCTGTGGACACCACGACGCCGGTTCCTGGCTCGTCTGTCATCATGGCTGAGTGAGGGCCGCGACCTGGAAGTGCGGAGCAGCAATGGCGGCGACACCTTCGGGCCACCGGCACGAGCCATGACGACGACACTTCTGGCCACCGGAACGAATCATGACCGCGAGACTTCGGGCCGCCGGCACCAGTCTTGACGGCGACACGTTCGGGCCACCGGGCAGGAGCCATGGCGGCGACACCTTCGGCCACCGGAACGAATCATGACGGCCAGGACTTCGGGGCAGCACGCAGAGCTCGCCCCCGTCATCCTGTCCGGGTACGTGTTGCGATCGTTTCTCCTGCTCGCGCTTCGTGATGCTGGATCGCGGCTCACGGTGGCGGAACTGGTCGACGTGCTCCGGCGTGAGGGCTGTGTGACCCAGGGGCGCGCGAGCAAGGACATTTCCGACGCGCTGCGCTGGGAGGTCGGTCGTGGGCGGGTCCGACGGGTGGCTCGGTCGACCTACGTGCTGGGCCATCTTCCCCGGCAAACGGCCTGGCGCATGCGCCGCCGCCTTGACGACCACTGCGCGATTCCCGGCCTCGACCCTGGTCGAAGCTGATGACAGATCGGCATCGATTTGTCGCTGAGAGGCGAGACGGTCGTGCCCCACAGTGCCACGGGATGGGGGTGGTTCCGCCAGTTGCACGGATGCCGTGACGTGAATGCTGCGACACCGGGTTTCCTCCGGGGACCTGCGGTTGGCGTGGGGACCTGCGGTTGGCGTGGGACAGCCGGGTTGGCAATGGGGATCTCCGCTCGAGGTGGCGGTCTGGTGGTGGCCAATCACCGGGGCCGCCGAGATTGTCGCTCGGAGGCGAGACGGATCGGACCCCCTACCCGACTCGGGCGGCTACCCGGATCGTTGCCCGGCCAGTCGCAGCGCCTCCGCAACGCAGGAGGCCACCAAGGTCGGCAGGGCGTCGCGTGCATCGGGAGCGAGTTGCTCGCGTCCGCACTCGGGGCAGCGCACCATCGTGGCGATCACCGTGGGGGTCACGACGCCGAACGGAGAGGCGAACGGCACGGGAGTGTCGGACCGTCGACCGGGAAGCGTCAGGGTGGCCCCACAGTCACCGCAGCGATCGCCGCGTCGCAACCGGGGCCGGTTCGCCACCAGCAGGCCGTCGTCGATCGCTGCCAGGGCGCGGTCGGCCACGCTGTCGTCCACCAGTTCGACGTGCCCCGCCTCGCAGGAGGCCACGGCCACGCCATCCAGTCGCAGTGTGGCCGCGTCGACCTCCATCTCGACCGTCGGGGCCACGCGGACCGTGCGGGCACGGCCGCACCGACAGGCAGTGGTGACGGGTGGTGAGGGCACGACACGACCTGGGGGACTGGATTGGGGCAGGGCGACGAGCGTACGGTCACCACGTCTGGGCGCCGCCGCGACGGCGATAGCCTTGCCCGGGCGGGCGTGACAGTGCCCGCCAACATCCGCGTGGGAGGAGTGCCGGTGGCAGGTGTCGACGCGGCCGCAGTGGTCGACCGGCTCACGTTCGATGCCGCCGGACTCGTGCCCGCGGTCGTCCAGGACGCTGACTCCAGGGCAGTCCTGATGGTCGCCTGGATGGACGCGCACGCGGTGACGGCGACCATCGACGAGGGGCGTACCGTGTTCTGGTCACGCTCTCGCCAGCAGGTGTGGCGCAAGGGCGAGACCTCCGGGGACGTCCAGCACGTGCGCGAGGTGCTGGTGGACTGCGACGGCGACACGTTGCTGGTGCTCGTCGACCAGCACGGCGACGGCGCCTGCCACACCGGCGCACCGAGCTGCTTCTTCCGCACGATCGATGACCTGGCCGACGATGACCTGGCCAACTCCGACGAGGATGCCGCCGAATGACCGTCACTCCCGATCGCGACGAGTTCCTGGCGCTGGCCGCCGACCACACGGTCGTCCCGGTGGTGCGGGAACTGCTCGCCGACCTCGAAACCCCGTTGTCCGTCTATGCCAAG
>DATFMD010000146.1:0-22237 GCA_035267125.1 Nitriliruptoraceae bacterium
ACCTGGTCGCCGACGACGTGTTCTGCCTGCCCGACGGTCCACGAGTGCTCGACTGCCTGGACTTCTCCGATCGCTACCGCATCGGCGACGTGCTGCTCGACCTGGCCTTCCTCACGATGGACCTGCAGCGGCTCGGGCGACCTGACCTGGCCGCGGCACTGGTCGACAGCCACGAGTCCGTGCTGGGCGCGCACCATCCGCGCCCGCTGCTGCACCACTACATCGCCTATCGAGCCAGCGTGCGGGCCAAGGTCGCCTGCCTTGCCGACGATCCGTTTCCCCAGGACGTGGGCCCCTACCTCGACCTGATGGCGCAGCACCTGTTCCGCGCCCGGACGCGACTCGTCCTGGTCGGCGGCCTGCCCGGCACGGGCAAGTCGACCCTGGCAGCAGGCCTGGCGGATCGCCTCGACTGGGTCGTGCTGCGTTCTGACGAGGTCCGCAAGGACATCCTCGGCACGGGCCACGACCTGCCCGCCGGCCCGCAGGGCTACAGCGCCCGGGTCACTGCCGCCACCTATGCCGAGCTCCTCGATCGGGCGTCCGCGCTGCTGGGCCGTGGCCAGTCGGTCGTGGTGGACGCCACCTGGTCGGACGCCGTCCATCGCGACGTGGCAGCGGACGTGGCCGAGGCTGCCCACTGTGAGCTGGTGGCAGTGCACTGCACCGCTCCCGGCGCCGTCGCACGTCATCGCCTCGAGCACCGACGCGGCGACGTCTCGGATGCCGACACCGGCGTCCACGACACCATGGCCGAGACGTTCACCCCGTGGCCACAGGCACACGCGATCGACACGGATCAAGCGCCGAACGAGGTCGTCGTGACGGCCATGAAGGCGATCGGCATGACCCCGGCCATGACACCACGGCCCGACGTCGCAGGACCCCCGTCGGACGAGCCTGCACTCACCGCCCCGTGGACCGGGCATGAACACGACCCGACCCAGAGCGACATGTCAGACACGACCACGCCCGACACCCGCGGACTCCAACGTTCCGCACCCCCGCCCGAGGAGGACACCATGCCCACGCGACCAACCGACCGGCAAGGCCTGGAGGTGTTGGACCCCGACACGTGCCTGCAACTGCTCGACCTGTCCCCTGTCGGCCGCATCGCCTTCGTCAGCGCCGGCGAACCCGTGATCCTGCCGGTGAACCACGTGCGCGACGGGCTCGGCGTGGCGTTCAGGACGACGTCGGGCCTGACCATGCACGCGGCAACGGTGCGCGCCTCCATGGCCTTCGAGGTGGACGGCTACGACGAGGAGACGCGCACCGGATGGAGCGTGCTGCTGCGCGGTCGCTGTGACCTGGTCGACGACGACGAGGCCATCGCCCGACTCGACGACCTCGACCTGCACCCCTGGGCCGACGACGTCGAACGGCCGCACTGGGTCCGGTTGGGGGCTGCCGAACTGTCGGGACGCAGGATCCCCGACCGACACGCCGAGGCCACCTGATCGACCATCGTTTCCCGGAGGACCACATGGACACCATCATCGTCGGCATCGACGGATCGACACACGCCGAGGCGGCGCTGCGTTGGGCGGTACGGGAAGCGCGTGCACGCGACGAGACCCGGGTCGTGGCGATCATGGCCTGGGACTACCTCAACCAACCCCATCGGCCCGGGGACAAGGGGTTCGACCCCGACTTCGACCAGGCCAGCGCCGATGCGTTCCTCGACGAGCTCATGGCGGACATGGCACCGGCTGGCGAAGGACCAGACCCCGTGGACGTGGAGGCACGAGCGGTGCTGGGACTCCCGGCGCAGGTGTTGCTGGATGCTGCCGACAGTGCCGACCTGCTGGTCGTGGGTCGGCGCGGGCTCGGAGGGTTCAAGGGCATGCTGCTGGGATCGGTCAGCCAGCACGTCGTCCAGCATGCACGCTGCCCCGTGGTCGTCCACCAGGTCCACGACTGACCACGCCCACCGCCCGACGGCGTGGCCCCTGGCTCGCTGTCGGACGGCACCCGGTCAGCACCTCGTCAGGCGTCTCGGGCCGTCGGGACGACCACGACCGGGCACGGTGCGTGACTGATCGCCTGGTGACTCGTCGAACCCAACAGCAGCCCACGGAACCCACCTCGACCGCGCGAGCCGACGACCAGCAGGTCAGCGCCCCGCGCCACGTCCAGCAGCGTGCGAGCGGCCGGACCTCGAGCAGTGATGGTCTGGATCTCGAGATCCCGTGGCGCTGACTCGACCAGGCGCGCCATGAGCTCCTTGGCATCCTGGGCGAGCTCGTCGATGGGCGGCATGTCGACCGGACCCATGTAGCCCGGCATCGCCATGGTCGTCGGGAGGCTGTAGGCATAGACCACGTCGACGGTGGCGCCGCGACGGCGTGCCTCCTCGTACCCGAATTCCAGGGCGCGACGGGATTCGACCGACCCGTCCACGCCAACCACGATGCGGCCAGACATGGCAGCCTCCTGTTGTCGCCGTGACGGCATTGTCTCCCACCGACCTGCCAGACTCAGGTGCCGAAGGTCCCATTGCACACGGGCCAGCCCGGCCGCGACGACGCCACTGCAGCCAGGTGTCCGGCTGCCCCCAACCGCTGCAGACCCGGCAGCCTCAGACCAGTCCGAGGTCGGCAGCCACCGTGGCGGCATCGGGTTCGGGGTGACCGGAATCCACGGCGGCCCACCACACGTCGAGTGCGCGATAGGCATCCGGCTCGGCAACCGGTCCCGCCTCCAACCGCAGTTCCAGCAGCCATTCCCAGGCCTGGCCGACCAGCGGCCCCGGTGCCATCCCGGTGTGGGCCATCACCTGGTTGCCGTCGATCGGCGGTCGCATCGCCGCCAACTCCTCCTCCGCCTGCAGGACGACGATGCGTGCCTCCAGGTCGTCCATGCGATCCTGGATCGCCCGCGCCCGACGGGCATTGCCGGTGGTGACGTCGGCGCGGGTCAGGATGTTGAGGCGTTGGAGCAGGTCGCCGGCGTCCCGCACGTAGCGGCGCACGGCGGCGTCGGTCCAGCCCATCTTGTAGGTGTGGAACCGCAGGTGCATCCGGACCAGTTCCGACACGGCCCTGGTGGTGGCCTTGTCGAAGGCGAGTGCCCGCATGCGGTGGCGCGTCATCCGGGCCCCCACGACATCGTGGTGGTGGAACGACACCGTGCCGTCGGCGTGGATCTCCCGCGTCTGAGGCTTGCCGATGTCGTGCAGCAGGGCCGCCAGGCGCAGGACGGCATCCGGCCCCGCGGGCTCGAGCGCAATGGCGTTGTCGATGACTGCCAGGGTGTGGGCCCAGACGTCCTTGTGACGGTGCAACGGGTCGCGCAGGCCCGACAGGACCCGCAACTCGGGCAGCACGTGGGCGTCGAGGCCGGTGTCGACGAGCAGTTGCAGCCCCACCGTCGGATGGTCCGACTCCATCAGCTTGACGAGTTCGTCGCGGATGCGCTCCACCGAGATCGTGGTCAACTGGTCCGCCATCGCGACCGCGGCAGCCAGCGTCGCCTCCTCCACGACGCCGTCGAAACGGGCCGCGAACCGGGCCAGGCGCACCATCCGCAGCGGGTCGTCACCGAAGGACACCTGCGGGTCCTGGGGCGTGCGCAAGCGCTTGGCATGGAGGTCGGAGATGCCACCGAACAGGTCCACGAAGTGGAAGTCCGGAACCCGCACGGCCATCGCGTTCATGGTGAAGTCGCGGCGGGCGAGGTCGTCGTCGATCGAGTCGCCGAAGGTCACGTCGGGATGCCGGGAGCCGGGTTCGTAGGCGTCGGACCGGTAGGTCGTGATCTCGATGATGCGATCGGGCTGGCCGTCGTACTGGCGAATGGTGCTCACCGTGCCGAACTCGGCACCGGTGAGCCACAGGGCGTCGCCCCAGGGTTCGAGGAGTGCGGCGGTGTCGTCGGGGCGGGCCGAGGTGGCGAAGTCGAGGTCGACCAGGGCCGCTGCGTCGGCATCGCCCCCCGCCAGCAGGGCGTCACGCACGGTGCCACCCACGAGGTAGAGCTCGTGACCGGCGTCGGCGAACAGGTCGCCGAGTTCCCGAGCTTCCGGGAACACATCGACGAGGCGGCCCAATTGGGCCGCCTGGGCATCGGTCAGCGTGGAAGAAGCCATGTCGGTCGCAGGCTACCGGTCGCCCCAATCGCCAACCCGTGCGCCGCCCGGGTCAGGCGATGCGGGTGGCACCGGTGCGTCGCGGGTCACCGGCGACCAGCAGGGTGCCGTCACGCAGGCACAGCGCGGCGGCGGCACCGCCGAAGAACATCGAGTTGGCGTCCATTGGTTCGGCGTGGTCCGCCCACCGTGGCGGCAGCGGCAGGTCGGCCTCGTGGCAGATGGCCGTCATCGACCCGGCCCCGTCGTGGCGCAGGTGCAGGCGCGGTGCCGCCACGGCCTCGTCGAGGTCGGCGCCACCGAACAGTCGCACCAACACCTGCAGCAGCGCCGTGGTGATGCGGTCGGCGCCGGGCGACCCGATCGCCATCCGTTCGCCGTCAGGACCCAGCGCCACGGTTGGCGCCATGTTGGACGGCAGGCGGTCACCCACCTCCCAGCCGTGGGGTCCGTGTGGGTTGAGTTCCTGTTCGCCCAGGCAGTTGTTCAGCCACAGGCCGGTGTCGGCGGGCATGATTCCCGAGCCGTATCCCGCCGACGCCGTGATCGCGCAGGCAACGCCCCCGTCGTCGACTGCCGACACGTGGATGGTCGACGGTGACGCCATCGCCGCGTCGAAGTCTCCGCGATCCACCGATGCCAACAACGTGCGCCCGGCGGCCTCTCGATCATCGGCGGCGTCGAGGTCGGTCACGCGATGGGACAGGACGATGTCCTGGATCCGGATCATGCGATCCACGAAGTCGTCGTCCCACGTTCGCGCCAGGGGGCCGGCGCGCAGCACCAGGTGCAGCATCGCCGCCAGGGTGACGCCACCGATGGCCGGGGGTGGGTTCGTCGCCACCATCCAGTCGCCACTGGGTGCTGGCAGGATGGCGGTCAGTGGGTCACGCACGGTCGGCTCGTACTCGGCCAGGTCGCGCGCGGTGAGCAGTCCCCCGTTGGCCTGGACCTCGGCCACGATCTTGTCGCCGATCTCGCCGTGGGTGAACACCTCCACGCCTTCGCGACCGATCAGGTCGAGCGTGTCTGCAAGGCCGTCGATGACGATCGAACCGTCCTCGTCGAGGTCGCCGTCGTCGGTGTGGATGGCGGCGTGCGAGGCCGGATGCCAGCCGTAGAGGTCGTCGTGGGTGAAGCGCAGGTAGTGGACGGACGCCTGGCCCAGGCGGAATCCGGCTGCGGCGATGTCGCGTGCAGGTGCCCAGATCTGCGCCCACGGCAGTCGTCCATGCCGTTCGTGGGCCAGCGCCAGGCCCATCGGCGTCCCGGGCACGGCCACCGACCCGTAGCCGATCGTCATGTCGACGCCGCCGCCGTAGCCCGTCCACAGGTCCTGCAGGCCCCTGCCGACCGGGAGGGGGTCGAGCCCGAGTCCCGGCATGGCGCAGTTGGCGTCGATGACCTCGGTCGTGTCGGGAGTCGCGATCGTGAGGTAGGCGCCGCCGGGAAGCGAACTGACCCCGGGTTCGGTGACCATGGCGGTGACGGCGGCCGCGATGGCAACGTCGACTGCATTGCCACCGGCCTCGGCCACGCGGGCTCCGGCATCGGCTGCATGGGCATTGGGGGCGGCGACAGCGGCGGTCATTGCGCCGAGGATAGGAGCCGTGACCGACCGACGGGCGGTGGCCCGGCGTCGGTGTCGTCGCGGGAGTCCGCGAGACTCCCCATGGTTCGGGGCGCACGCGACGGTTTCGGGGCGCACGCGACGGCGAAACAGGTGCATGAGGTCGTCCGCTCGTGCACCTCGCGGAACAATGGGGATGTCGCGGCGGGTCGGCCGGGTGACGGTGGCGACGCGTGCACCGAGGCATACAGTGGTATGACACGATCAGAAAGCCATCAATGCTGTACGTGATCGGCGCCATCATTGCATTCGTGCTGGGCATGCGCCTGGTCCGCAAGCGCGACGAGGACAACCAGGAGTTCCTGGACGAGCAGCACGGTCGCGGTCACCACCTCCGCGACACGTCGTGGCCGGTCGGCCCCGGACCATCAGGACCGACCGGCTGACAACAGCCCGGGGATGCCGTCCCGGGCGTCACCGGCGGAGCGAGAACCGACGGGTCGGTGACGGGTCACCAGCCACCATCGCCGCCACGACGTCACCGATGCGCGGTGCGAACTTGAATCCGTGGCCACTGAAGCCCGCCGCGATGACCAGCGGTCCCACCCGATCGAGCACGAAGTCGGTGCTGGCCGTGGAGGTGTAGAGGCAGCGTTCTGGCTCGGCTGACTCGGGGTCGACGCCGGGCAGCCACGTCCTGGCGTACTCGCGCAGTCGTTCGAGGCGCTCCAGGTCGACCGCCTGCACCTCTTCGACCGGCGGCGTGGGCGACGACTGGCCGGGTTCGATGCGTGCAACCACCTCCCCGGTGTGGTGCTCGCCCAGCTTGATGCGCCCGTCGGGAGTTTGCATCCCGTAGCCCCAGACCAACTCGTCCACGCCGGAGGTCTTTTCAGGCCCGGCATCCGACCAGTGGATGAACGCCGGCCAGGGGGCCGCTCCGTTGTCACCCGCGGCTGCCACGGGAACCCTCGTGCAGTGCACGGGTTGCTCACGGGTCACCACCATCGCCGGCAGCACCGGACCATGGCCATCGGTGGAACCGAGCAGGTCACCCAGCATGGCGCCGACCCACGCGCCCGCCGTGACGACGACCCGTCGAGCCGTCACCCTGCCGTCGGCGGTGTGCATGACGACACCGGCATCGGAACGGCCGATGGATCCGCTGAGCGGCTCGATGCGGTGGACCGGGCACCGTTCGTGGACGATCGCGCCGAGTTGGGTGGCCGCGTCCAGTGCCGCCAGCACCGTGGCCGTGGCATCGACGGTGCCTCCGTCGGGATGGAACACGGCCGCACGATCGGCACGCAGTCCCGGCCAGCGCGCCGCGACATCGGCCGGGGACAGCACCTCGTGGTCCAGTCCGGCATCGCCGAGGTTGGCCGCGATGGCGGCGACCTCACCGGGGTCCCCGTGGTCCAGTTCCCCCACGCGCGTTCGCAACGTCGCGCCGGTGACCACCTCCAGTTCGTCCCACAGGGGCAGGCCGGCACGCGCCATCGTCACGTACTCGGCGTCCGGGTACGCCAACCGGAAGATGCGCGCACTGCCGTGCGAGCTGCCGTGGGGATGGCCGCGCTCGAACTGCTCGAACAGGTGGACGTCATGCCCACGCCGCGCCGTGCGCCACGCGGTGCACGCGCCCATGACGCCGCCACCAACCACCGCCACCTCGACGTCGGTGCCCACACGTCCTCCTCACCACGACTCGTCACGACACTCGGGTCAGAGCGGCTCGCAGGTCGTCGGATCGACCACGACGATGCCGCCATCGGCGTCGACGAACGCCTGCAACGGTACGGCTCCGGCCTGCGTGTTCCCGGCGATGACCACCTCGACCTCGGCTGCAGGGAGGTTCGCGTCGGCGATCACGTCGCCACGCCGCGCGAGGCAGTCCGCAGCCAGTTCCGGTGTCGTCGAGACGTCGTCGCCTGCGTCGATCGTCCCCGGGTCGACCGGCTGGGCATCCGGCGCCGCCGCGTCACCCCAGGCCTGCACGGTGGTCGGGTCAATCGTCGTGGCCGGCTGCAGGAAGGCGGCCTCGCTGCCCGACAACACGGCCGTGTCGGATTCGTCGGCCTCCGCAGAGGCATCGTCCGGGTCGACGTCGGTCAGCAGCAGGTCCAGCCGCGAGCCGACGCCCAGCAGCAGAACGTCACCATCGGGTGTTGCCAGCACGGTCGGGACGTCGTCGCCCACGATCGTGGCCCACGTCTCGTCGCTGACCCGACCGCCCGGCGCCGACCGCAGGCCCTGGGCCGTGTCAGCGGCGGCCTCGGTGCCGGTGGCAGCCTCTGCCTCCTCGACCGCCTCCGGCGCGTCGGCCCCCGCCTCCGGCATCGCGGCAGTGGCACTGTCCTCGTCGCCCAACTCGAGGGATTCGGCCGCCATCTCCTCCGTGGCATCGTCGGCTGCGGCGAGTGACCCCTCGCCATCGGCGCTGTCGGTGGAGTTCCCGGTGAGTCGGGTACCGAAGACCGTGCCTCGCTCGAGACCCACCCCGACTGCGACGAGCACGAAGATGGCGGCCACTGCGGCCGCGCGCGCGGTCCATCCTGTCCAGTCGATGCCGGCCCAGCCATTCGAGGAGCCCGCCGGTCGGCCGTCGGAGGCGCCTGCCTTCGCCGCCTCGAGGTCGAGGTGAGTGCTGGCGTCGCGCTGCGCGGCCATCGCGATCCGCTGCATGGCCTCGGCCGAAGGGGCCACCTCGGGCAGGTCCGCCAGCAGCTCGTCGGCCTCCCGAATGCGCTCCACCCGTGCGGCAAGGTCGCCGTCCCGTGGCAACGCCGACTCGACCCTGGCCGCAACGGCCGGGTCAGCCTCACCGGCAAGCCAGGCTGCCAGTTCGTCGTTGGTGATCACGGGTGCCTCGGATTCGGGGTCGAGCATGGATGACGGCCTGCCGAGGTGGCAGGCAGACGCGAGTGGGACGCGGTGCGGGGTTCGGGGGTTGCATCGATGGACGTGTCCGCGTCACAGCCGGCGACGGGCACGCCGACGGACGCCGTGGTGGGCCGCTCGGCCGGGCCCAGCGACGAAGAGATCGGCGCGGTCATGGGTCACCTCCGGGGTCGCCGGCGGCATCCTCGGAGAGCAGGTCGGCCAGTCGGGCGCGAGCGCGGTGGATGCGGGACTTGATGGTGCCGACCGGCAGGTCGAGGACTTCGGAGGCCTCTGGGTAGGTCATCCCCTCGACGGCGCACAGCAGCAACAGGGTTCGTGACAGGTCGTCGAGCCGGGCCATGGCCCGCGCCAACCGATCGGTCTCCTCGAAGCCGGTGGCAACGTCGGCCACGTGGTCGCTGCCATCGACGCGACGACGGGCGGCCTGTTCGATGTCGGCGACCGGCGTCTGGGGTCGCCGACCGAGTCGTCGCTGCATGTCACGACACGCGTTCACGGCGATCCGGTACATCCAGGTCGACACCTTCGCATCCCCGCGAAATTCGGTCGCCGCCCGGGCAACCTTGGCGAAGGTGTCCTGTGTGGCCTCCTCGGCATCCGCCGCGTTGCCCAACTCGCGATGGCAGATCGCGAACACCCGCGGTGTCATCTCGGCGACCAGCAGGGCGAAGGCGTCCTCGCGAGCGGCTCGGCTGGCATCGACGTCGCCCCACACCGCCAGCAGGTTCGCCAACCGCACGTCCCCCGACGAGGCCTCGCTCACGAGGGCGTCTCGGGAGCGGGTTCGACCGTGCCGTGGACCTGGACCTCGACGACACGACCGCGCTGCAGACCAGGTTCGACCTGGGGCAGTTGGGTGAACCACAGCAGCACGTAGCGGCCGCGCACCGGTTCCTCGAACGGCACCTCGACGATGGTGGCGGCGTCTTCGACCTGGGCGACCGGAATGCGCCAGCCCACCAGGCCGTCGATGGGGTCGGGCAGGGACTCGGAGACGTAGACGTCGAAGGACAGCCCAGGTTCGCCGGCACGCACGACGACCTCGTCGATGGTGGCGACGTCGACCAGTTCCACGTACAGCCCGACCCCGGCCTTGCGATCGTTGAAGGGCCGGTCCTCCGGCGCCTGGTAGGACTCGGTCGTCCATGACGTGTTGAGGTTGTTGTCGAAGGCCAGCGGGACCTGGCCCGTGTTCTCGGCCTGGTCTCCATCCGGATCGAAGTCGCTGCCGGCCACGATCTCGACGGTGCCGGCCTCGGGGATGGTCTCGGGCGGGTCGTCGGCGCCGCCCCAGAACGCGATCACGGCCGTCAGCAGGACGCCAGCCAGGAATGCCCACGCCGCCGGCACCCGGAACCGCCCACCGCGACTGCCCGACACCGACATGTTCGGGTCCGTGGCGGCGTCGGGGTCGACCTCCGGGACGTTGGCGACCGATGGTGCATCGGGAGGCTCGGCTTCCAGCAGCTCCTCGGTGAGCGCCTGCGGATCTCGACCCTTGAGGACCGCCAGCAAGGCCGCCTGCACGGCACCGACGTCGTCGTAGCGGTCGTTGGGATCTCGGCGAGTCGAGCGCACCACGACGTCGTCGAGTCGTCGATCGACGTCTGCCCGAACCGTGCGTGGAGGCACGACCTCGCGCGTCAACCGGGCGGCCGCCGTCGCGGTCGGCGTGTCACCGAAGAACGCCGGTCGACCGGTCAGGCACTCGTACAGGACCGTGCCCAGCGCGTAGATGTCGGCGCGGGCGTCGACCTGGGCACCCATGTACTGCTCGGGGGCGATGTAGGTGGCCGTGCCGACCGTCGAACCCTCCGCGGTCAGGTCGGACGTGGAGCCCGACAGCGCCTTGGCGATGCCGAAGTCGGCGACCTTGACCACACCATCGGTGGTGAACAGGATGTTGGCGGGCTTGATGTCACGATGGATCAGGCCCTGTTGGTGCGCCTCGGCCAGCGCCGAGGCGACCTGCTGGCCGATGGCAGCCACGTGGCGAGGCCGTTCGAAGGCCCCGTGGGTGGCCATCAAGGTCTTGAGGGTGGGCCCGTCGACGTACTCCATCACCAGGTAGACCACGTCGTTGACCCGCCCGGAGTCGAAGATGCGGGTGGCATTGGGGTGGTGGAGTCGGGCCGCGTTGCGCGACTCCCGCTCGAATCGGCGCACGGTGTCGGCGTCCGCCACCAGGTGGGGATGAAGGATCTTGAGGGCGACGGAGCGTCCGAGGTGGGCGTCGTAGGCGCGCCACACCGTGGCGGCACCTCCCGCGGCGATCGGTTCCTCGAGGTGATAGCGACCCCCGTCGCCAAGTCGACGGATCGGTGGCCATGCGGACCTGCCCGCCGTGTCCGCCGCGTCCACCGCGTCCGCCGCGTCCGCCGTGTCGGCGGTGTCGGCCGTCGCTGTCGTCTCCGCAACGTTCGTCGTGCCGGTCGACCCCGATGTCGCCGCAGTGTCCGCCACGGCATCGGTCATCGGCGAGGTTCCGTCGGCTGGGGCCACGCCCACGGGTGCGGCGTCGGCATCCACGCCGGGCTGGGCCGGATCGTCCGGCACAGGAGTCGTGGTGCGGTCGCCCGAGCCGGGCGACGCCGTCTTGTCACTCATCTGCAGTCAGGCCATGCGGTTGGAGGCGCGTGGAGTGGGGCACAGTGTCCCACGTCGTGGGTGCAGGCGCACACGGGACAGGGCGCGGGCCCGTCACCGGTCGACCGAACGGGGTTGCTGACGATTGGGCTCCAGTTGGCGGGCGCGTTCGACGAGTCGACGCTCGTTGCGGTGCGCCAGGCGCAGCGTGGCGATCTCGGCCGGCACCCACTCCACGTGTTCGGCCTCGTCGTCGCGTGGCCCCGCGGGCAGACCGTCCCACCACATGAACCAGTAGTGCACGTACTTGTGGTAGCGAACCCGGTCCGGACGCCACACGAACCAGTAGTCGATCGTGCCCAGTTGGTCGGCCAGCACCGCGCCGTGGCCGGTTTCCTCCCGCACCTCCCGCAGCGCGGCCTGTTCATCGGTCTCGCCGTCCTCGACGCCACCCTTGGGAAGGGTCCACTGCATGCGCCCGGCTGCGTTGCGGCGGGCGATCAGGAGGACCCACCGGCGACCGTCTGGACGGTCGTCGCACACGACTCCCCCTGCCGAGGTCGCGCGTCGGGTTGGATAGACGGCCATGGACCCATCCTAGCCGCCAGCCGGTGCGCGCCAAGCGCTCGTACAGTCATCGAAGGCGCACGAACTGGCATCCGGAGGCACCCTTCGAGGTCCCAGAACCTGCTGTCCCGCACCGCCGAGAGGTCCGTTGATGCGCGCGTTGGTCCAACGAGTTGTCCGTGCCCACGTCACCTCGGACGGGACCGAGGTCGGTCGCATCGGTGCCGGCCTGGTGGTGCTGGTCGGCGTGACCCACGACGACGACGAGTCGCGGGCAGGTCGCCTGGCCGACAAGGTCCATCACCTGCGCGTCTTCGACGACGCCGACGGCCAGATGAACCTGTCGGCATCCGACCTGGGTCTCGAACTGCTCGTGGTGAGCCAGTTCACGCTCTACGGCGACACGCGCAAGGGCCGCCGTCCCTCCTTCGTGGCGGCTGCACGCCCGGAGGTCGCGGAGCCGCTGGTCGACGCCGTGGTCGCCCGCCTGCGCGCCGCCGGCGCCACGGTCGCGACCGGGCGCTTTCGCACCCACATGGAGGTCCACCTGGTCAATGACGGGCCCGTCACCTGCAGCATCGAGGTCTGAGCCCGCCACGTTTTCGGCGCCCAGCACGCACCTCGAATTCCCTGCCCCCAGGTCACGACCGCCGAACCATTGTCCTTCTAGCCCTTGTACTTCTAGGTACATAGTGGTTCTATGGGTTGAGGTTCAAGTCAAGGTACGGCTCGGGCCCCCGTCGAGGAGGACGGCCATGCACATCGACAAGGACTTGGTCGCCGCGTCGGCGACTCCCCTGGCCCTGGGAATCCTGGCCGAGGGGGAGAACTACGGCTACGCCATCATGAAGCGGGTCAGGGAACTGTCCGGGGGCGATCTCGAGTGGGCTGACGGCATGCTCTATCCGCTCCTGCATCGCCTGCGTCGCCTCGGCTACGTGACCACGGAGTGGCGCACACCCCCCGGTGAGCGACGGCGGCGCTACTACGCCATCACGGACGAGGGAAGGGCGGCCCTGGCTGACCGCCAGCGGCAGTGGGCGGCGGTGGCTCGGACCCTGGGCCAGGCGTGGGGTGGCGATCCACTCCCGTTCGCCCTGGGAGAAGCGTGACCGTGGCGACTCCCGACGCGGCACGAACGCATGGACGGGTCCCCGGGCCGAACCGGCACACCGGGCGGCGCGGTGACGATCTCGAGGCCGACATCTCGCAGTGGCGCGACTGGGTCGCGAGTCGACCGGGCGTCGACGCCGAGGACGTCGATGAGCTGGAGGGCCATCTGCGCGACCAGGTCGTCGACCTCGCCCGCGCCGGTCTGGTACCGGACGAGGCCTTCCTCATCGCTGTCAAGCGCATGGGCAGCATCGACGACCTGTCCCACGAGTTCGCGCGGGAGTACAGCGGCCGCATGTGGCGTCAGTTGGCGCTCAGTGACGACGCGACATCCGAGTCATCGACGGGATGGGGCGTCGGGTGGTGGACCGAGGTCGGCCTGTGGGCCGTCGCGGCGGCCGTCGCCGTCCAGGTGGCGCGACTCGTGACCGGCCTCTCGGACGGCGAGCCCTGGTGGCTGCTGACCAACGCCAGCCTGCTCGTGCTGCCGTTCCTGGCCGGTTCGCTGGCCCAACGAAACGGCCTGACCCGGCGCCAGTGGCTGCTGACGGCAGTCCCGTTCGTCGGAGCGGCGATCGTGGTCAATGTGTCCCCCTTCACACCGGGCGGCTCGACCCAGATCCTCGTGGCAGCCCACCTGCCCGTGCTGCTGTGGTTCGCGCTGGCGCGTCCCCTCATGGCCGGCGAGATGGCATCTCGGGAACGCCGCATGGACTTCGTGCGGTTCTCGGGCGAGTGGATCATCTACTACACGTTGATCGCGCTGGGCGGTGGCGTGCTGGTTGGCCTGGCCGTCGTGATCCTCGAACCCACCGGCATCGACGAGGACTGGCTGATCACATGGGCGCTGCCGTCGGGCGCAGCCGGTGCCGTGGTGGTCGCAGCCTGGCTGGTGCAGGCGAAGCAGCAGGTCATCGAGAACATGGCTCCGGTGCTGACGATGGTCTTCACCCCGCTGTTCGCCGTCATGCTCGCGGGTGCGGCCGTCACGTATGCGATCACGGGGTTGGACGCCGCATTCGATCGCGAACTCCTGGGCGTGTTCGACGCCATGATGGTCGTGGTGCTGGGACTCGTGGTGTACGGAACATCGGCACGGGACCCGTCCCGGCCCGCGGGGTGGATGGACCGCGTCCAACTGGTTGCCGTTGGCAGCGCGTTGGCGCTGGACGTCATGGTGCTGGCAACCATGGTCGGTCGCATCGGTGCACTTGGGTTCACCCCGAATCGCGTCGCAGCGCTTGGGCTCAACCTCGTGGTACTGGTCAACCTCGCAGGGGCGGCATGGTTGTCCGTTCGGTTCCTCGCCGGGCGCGTACCGTTCCATCGCCTCGAGGCATGGCAGACTGCCTACCTTCCCGTCTTCGCCATGTGGCTGGCAATCGTCGTCGGCGTCCTGCCACTCCTGTTCCAGTTCACCTGAAGCCGGACGCCCCCGTGGGGAATGCCGAGCACGGTCACGTCGTTGTCCACGACGCGTGGCACCCTGTCGCCCGGCGCGCCACCGACGGTCCAGGCCGCCACCCCAACTCGCCATCCGTGAACCACGAACCGCCTCTGTGACTCCTCCACACTCCACCCCCCTGCACCACGTGCACGCGGCGGGCAGAAGGATCCGCAATGTCCGACTTCATCACCCTGTCCACAGACGTCGACGAGACGCCTGCAGCCGTCCCGGCTGCCGTGCCCACGGGCACGACCCGTGACGTCGTCATCATCGGCTCCGGCCCGGCCGGCCTCACGGCTGCCACGTACGCCGCCCGTGCCAACCTCGAACCGCTGGTGATCGAGGGCGTGTCGGTCGGCGGCCCCACCGGCGGACAGTTGACCCTGACGACCGATGTCGAGAACTACCCCGGCTTCCCCGAGGGGATCATGGGCCAGGACCTGATCACCGGCATGCGTGACCAGGCCGAACGATTCGGCACGACCTACCTCACCGACGACGTCACCGACATCGACCTGTCGAACCGACCGTTTCGCATCACCACGACGTCCGGCGGCGAGGTGTACGCCAACACGTTGATCATGGCCACCGGCGCCAAGCCCCGTCGTCTCGACATTCCCGGAGAGGACCGCCTGTGGGGCCTGGGCGTGTCGGCGTGCGCGACCTGTGACGGCTTCTTCTTCCGTGACCGCGAGGTCGTGGTGGTCGGCGGCGGCGACACCGCGATGGAGGAAGCGACCTTCCTGACCAAGTTCGCCTCGAAGGTGACCGTGGTCCACCGGCGCGAGGAGTTGCGTGCCTCGGTGATCATGCAGGAGCGCGCCTTCAAGAACGACAAGGTCGAGTTCGTGTGGAACGCCACGGTCACCGAGGTCCTGGGCGACGACGCCGGCGTCTCCGGCGTCGAGTTGACCGACACCGTGTCGGGCGAGACCACCGAGTTGGCAGCCGACGGAGTGTTCCTGGCCATCGGCCACATCCCCAACACCGACCTGGTGGCCGACGTGCTCGACAGCGACGACGAGGGCTACCTGATCGTGGCGCAGCCGACCACACAGACCAACGTGCCCGGCGTCTTCGCCGCCGGTGACCTGTCCGACCACGTCTATCGCCAGGCCGTCACCGCGGCCGGCATGGGGTGCAAGGCTGCCATCGACGCCGAACGCTTCCTGGCCGCCCACGAATGACGCGCGCAGCACCACGCTGCACGGTTTGCCCCACGTGTCACACGCACCCGCCACACTGCCGGCACACTGTGTCCGACAGGCAGCACCCGAACTCGACCGACGTGCCCGCCCCACCGGCCGCAGCCCAGACGCAGCCCCAGACGCAGCCCCCCTGACCGAGACCACTGACCTCGACAGTGACCTCCACCACTTGCATGCACCACTGACCTCGACACCGATCCGACCACCCGGAGCAGCCCATGAGTGCCACTGACCTGACCGACGCAGACTTCGCCGCGCGCGTGCTGCAGGCTGACAAGCCCGTCCTCGTCGACCTGTGGGCCGAGTGGTGCGGGCCGTGCCGCAAGGTGGGCCCGATCGTCGACGAGATCGCGGTCGAGCATGACGAGTTGGACGTCTACAAGATCAACATCGACGAGCAGCCCCAGGTCAGTCGGGACTACGGCGTCATGTCCATTCCGACGCTGCTGTTGTTCAAGGATGGCGAACTCGTCAACCGGATCGTCGGTGCCAAGCCCAAGGCAGCCCTCCTCGCCGAGGTCACACCGCACCTGTGACCGGGCTGGCATGACGCAGTCGGGGTGGGGCCGGCTGCGAGTACCCTGCCATGGATGCTCCCCCTCATTCGCCGTGGCGACCAAGGCTCGGAGGTCCGCGACGTCCAGCACCGACTGGCGGACCTCGGCCACGCCATTGGCGACCCTCCCGGCATCTTCGGGGACGACACCCACGACGCCGTCAGGACGTTCCAGCAGTCCCGGGGCCTGTTCGCCGATGGCGCCGTCGGTTCGGACACCTGGCGCTCCCTGACCGAGGCAGGACTCCGTCTCGGCGACCGCCTGCTGTACCTGTCGTCACCACCCCAACGTGGTGACGACGTCCGGGAACTGCAGGACCGCCTGGATCGGATCGGGCTCGACGTCGGCCCCAGCGACGGCATCTACGGCGCCGAGACCGTCGCCGCCGTGGCGGACTTCCAGGAGATGCAGGGCCTCAAGCCGGACGGGCAGGCTGGCGGTGCCACGATCGCCTCACTCCTGCGGGTGGGTCGCACGCACCAGCAGGTGTCTGCGGCCGTCGTCCGCGAGCGCCACCGTGTCGGCTGGCGACGTCCCGTGTTGTCCTCGATGGCAGCAGCAACCATCGTCATCGACCCCGGCAACTCCCCAGGATTCCCGGGCCACACCAACCCCGACGGCGTGCCCGAACACGAGATCACCTGGCTGATCGCGAAGCGAGTGCACGGCCGCCTGGTCGCGCTGGGCGCCCGAGCGCTGCTGGCCCGCGGACCCGGAAACTCACCGACGCCGTCCGAACGCGCCCAGTTCGCCAACGACGAGTCCGCCGACGTCGTCCTGTCGATCCACACCAACGGCATGGAGTCCGACCAGGCTCGTGGGGTCGCGGCCTACTACTTCGGCAACCCCAACGGCCTGTCGGTCACGGGTCAGGAACTGGCCGACCTTCTCGTGGGCCGGCTGTCCGTGCGGCTCGACACGCCCAACTGCCGCGCCCATGCCTCCACAGCCACGTTGCTGCGCGAGACCCAGGCCACCGCCGTCGCCGCCGAACTCGGCTTCCTGACGCATCCCGACGAGGGCAGGGCACTTGCCAGTCCTGACTACCAGGTCCGGATCAGCGGCATCCTGGTGGCGGCCGTGGCCGACTGGTTGACCGGGCGTGCCACGGCCGCCCTGACTGCGCCCGTCGCCGTGCCCCAGGCCACCTGACGAGGATGCAGCCGCACCCGTGACTACGGTGGCGAGGTTGACTCGACGAGTCCTGCCTCGACAGCCGGTCGACGCGCCGGGGCCCGTTGCGGGAGCAGGCCCAGGACGTCACCGACGGCCTGCTCGACGGACTCGGTCCACCGGACCGTTCGGCCCACGTCCAGGCGCAACAGCGGCCAGCGCACGTGCTCGTCCACGACCTCGAATCCCTCGTGCAGCAACCACGTGATCGGCAGCACGCAGTCGCCGGGTCGCCAGCGTCGATCGGCTCGGACCTCGACCGCCGCCAACCGCAACCGCATTGCCTCCTTGATCGTGGCCTGCAGCAACACCCGTCCCAGGCCCTCGTTTCGGTGCACGGGATCGATCCACATGGTCGCCAGCACCAGGGCGTCGTTGTGGCTCCTGGGCATCCCGCCCGGTGCCCGCTCCATGTCGCGGGCCGGCGCGAACAGCACGAAGCCCGCCAGGATGCCGTCCATCTCGATCGCACGCCCGGGGGGATCTCCCTCACGCACGCGCACGGTCGTCCATTCCTGCTTGCGGATCGCCTGGCGGTCGGCGTCCACGCCACGTCCTCCGGGTCGTTCTCCCAGCTCCCAGAACATGCAGGCGCGGCACGGAGCCGCCATCCGCTCCCAGGCGTCCCCGGTCAGCGCCACGACGCGGCGGCTCACGGCCTGCGCTCGCTGCCGAGACCGATGCTCGCCCGCGCCTGGTCGTTGCGATGCGCGACCACGACGACCCACCCCGCCGCCAGTCCGACGCCCAGCCCCACGACCATCCGCCGCCAACCTCCCGGCGCCACCCTTCGTTGCGTGTCGACCAGGTCGAGTTCGACGAAGGGGTCGTCGGTCGCCGGGTCCGTGGCATCCGCGACCGATGCGATCGAGTCCTGGATGGCAGCGCCCAGTTGCCCCTGCCCCGGGTCATCGTCGGAGGACCCACCATCGGCAGCCCGGCGTGAGGGATCCACGCCGGCTCCGTCGCCACCGCCGCCGCCGACTGCACCTTCCATGCCGCACACCTTCTGTCCGACCACCGGATCGACACCCCACGGCTCGTTCGACGCCGTGCCGCTGCACGTCCCACGCTACATCGCGGGCGCTGGCAATCGCCACGAGTCGTTCGTCGGCTGCACCACGACGTGGATGTCCGCCTCCCCGCGGGAGTACCGTTGGTGCCGACCTGCAGCCCCGCTCGAACCGATGTGCCAGATCGACCACCGGCATCGCCGCCGCGATCGGTCCCACACACCCGCGTCCCGGGCGGCGTGCCCTCGCCAAGGCTCGATGATGCGCCTCGACACCGACCCATACCACGACCACTACGCCCAGCGCGTGAACGGGCTGTCCGCGTCGGCCATCCGCGCCCTGTTCGCGGTGGCCTCGCGACCCGAGGTCGTGTCGTTCGCCGGCGGCATGCCGGCGACCGAGGCGCTCGACTTCGACGCCGTCCAGGAAGTCGTGGCCGGCGTGCTGGCCGACAACGGTCCCACGGCCCTGCAATACGGCATCGGCCAGGGTCGCCCGGAACTGCGAGCACAACTGGTTCGGGTCATGGACCACGAGGGTGTGCCCGCGCATCCCGACGACCTGGTGGTCACCGTCGGCGGCCAGCAGGCGCTGGAACTCGTCGGCAAGTGCTTCATCGATCCCGGCGACATCGTGTTGGCCGAGGGGCCCACCTATGTCGGGGGGCTGACCGCGTTCGGCAGTCACCAGGCCGATGTCCGCCACGTCCCCATGGACGACCAGGGCATGCAGGTCGATGTCCTGGAGGATCGACTGCGGGAACTGCAGCACCAGGGGCGCACGGCGAAGTTCGTCTACACGATCCCCAACCACCAGAACCCTGCGGGCGTGTGCATGGCCCCGGAGCGTCGCATTCGTCTCGCGGAACTGGCCGACGAACACGACCTGCTGATCGTCGAGGACAACCCGTACGGCCTGATCGACTTCCAGGGTCAGCCCCGCACGAGCATTCGCTCGCTGGTGCCCGACCGCACCATCTACCTGTCGACGATGTCGAAGACCTTCTCGCCCGGCGTTCGCACCGGCTGGATCGCCGCACCCGAGTCCATCCGATCCCGGCTGGTCCTGCTGCGCGAGGCGGCCGACCTGTGCCCGGGTCACTTCACCCAGATGGTGGTGGAACGATGGCTGCAGACCCAGCCGTGGACCGACCAGGTCACGACCTTCACCGAGCTGTACCGCGAGCGCGCCAACACGATGCTGTCGGCACTGTCCGAGGAGATGCCCCCGGGCGTCACGTGGACCGTGCCGACGGGCGGGCTGTTCGTGTGGCTGACCGTGCCCCAGGGGGTCGACACTCCCGACCTGCTGGCGCGCGCAGTGCAGGAACGAGTCGCCTACGTGCCCGGGGACGGCTTCTACGCCGATGGGGCCGGCCGCCAGCAGATGCGGCTCAACTACTCCTATCCCACGCCGGAGCGCATCCGCGAGGGTGTCGTCCGACTCGCTGACCTGGTCACTCGAGAGGTGGAGCTGGTCGCGGCGGTCTACGGCGACCACTCCCTGCCATGACGAGCCGCACACGCCCACCGGTACCGGCGACCCCGGCCAGCCACCCTCTTCCGTGGGAGCGCTCCGACCCCACTGCCGAACCCACCGCCTGACACTCCCACGACAAGGTGCGCACCATGAGCCTGCACGTCGCCGTCCTGAACGGCGGATCGTCCCTCGAACGCGAGGTCAGCCTTGCCTCCGGATCACGCGTCACCGCGGCCCTGGAGTCACGCGGCCACACGGTGAGTCGGGTCGACGTCGACGCCCACCTCGTCGACCAACTGCACAGCATGGACGTCGACGTGGCATTCCTGGCCCTGCACGGTTCCAGTGGCGAGGACGGCACGATCCAGTCGTTGTTGTCACTGGTGGGGATCCCCCACACGGGGCCCGACGCGCTCGCCTCGGCGCTGGCCTGGGACAAGGCCTCGTCCATCGGCCTGTCAGCGCGGGCCGGCCTGGCAGTGCCCGCCGGCATCGTGTTGTCCCAGGCAGCCTTTCGCGACCTTGGCGCCGCCGCGGCGATGACCGAGGTCGTCGACCGCCTGGGCTCACACCTGGTCGTCAAGCCGGTGACCGGAGGGTCCTCGCTGGGCCTGTCGATCATCACCCGGTCCCAGGACCTGCCCGGCGCGATCGTGGGCGCCTTCTCGTATGCCGATCGGGCACTGGTCGAACAGTTCGTGACCGGGACCGAGATCGCCGTGACGGTCTTCGACGGTGAGCCGCTCCCGCCGGTCGAGATCGTTCCCCGTGACGGCGCCTACGACTTCGCGGCGCGCTACACCCCCGGTGCAACCGATTTCCATGCCCCGGCACGACTCGACGATGCGGCCGCGAAGCGGGCGCGCGAGGCTGCCGAATCGATGGCGCAGGTCCTGGGCGCGCGCCACATCTGCCGTGTCGACATGATCGTGACGCCCGCAGGCGAACCGGTCGTCCTCGAGGTCGACACGAGCCCGGGGTTGACGACGACGTCGCTGGTTCCCCTGGCTGCCCAGGCCGCGGGCCTGGAGTTCGCCACGCTGTGTGAACGACTCGTGGAGTTGGCCCTCGCGGACATGGCACCATCATGACGAACGGATTCGAGGGCCCGGCTCCGTCCATCGTCGTGTTCGACGTCGGCGAGGTCATCATCGACGAGACCCGGGTGTGGAGTGTCTGGGCCGACATCCTGGGCGTGTCCCCACTGTCCTTCGGTGCCGTGCTCGGCGCTGCCATCGTCCAGGGGCTGGACTACCCGGACGCGTTCGCCGAACTGGCGCCGAACATCGAGTGGCAGTCGTTCAGCGACGAGCACGAACGGCGCTACGGGGGATTCCGCGAGGACGACCTCTACGCGGACGTGCGGCCCTGCATCGACGGCCTGCGCGATCACCGCATCGACGTGGTTGTCGCTGGCAACCAACCCGCCCGCCGCACTGCCCAGTTGCGGGCCCTGGACCTGCCTGTCACGGCGATCGCCACGTCGGACGACATCGGCGCGGAGAAGCCGAGTCCTGCCTTCTTCACCGGGGTCATGGACCTGGCTGGAAGCGAGCTCGCCTCAGAGGTCCTGTACGTGGGTGACCGGATCGACAACGACGTGCTGCCCGCCGCCGCGTTCGGCATGCGCACCTGCTGGCTGCGTCGCGGGCCGTGGGGACTGCTCCAGGACGTGCCCGACCCCGAAACGAGCTCGGGCGGTGGAGCCGACAACGGTGACACGCCTGGCTCGCCGGCCAGCCCCGACGGCCGCAGCACGGGCAGCCAGGACTTCCGCCCCGACCTCGTGCTGGAGGGGTTGGGCGAATTGACCACGCTGCTTCTCGACTGGCGTCGGCAATCTCCTCCCACCCCGTGACGGGTCCGTCGAGAACGTCTGCGCGGGTCGGGGACACGACATGCCCCCGGTTCCGTGGCGGCATCCCACACGCCACACCAAGCCACCGAGTAGCGAAAGACTCGAAACATTTCGAGCCTTGCCGATGTGTTGCCCGGATGACACGCGCTCCTCCCGCAGATCACGCGCTCCCCAGGCGGCACGCCCCCCGGTCGTCAGCGTCGGCGTGGAGCACTGCTCCGGAAGGTTCGAAAGCTTCCTGATCTTCCGATCTGATCGATCTTCCTCTTTCTCTTCATCATCACGAGATATCGTTCATTTTCACTCGATGACAAGGTCTTCTCCATGGTCACAGAAGCATCCCACCCACCACCCGACGCCGCGAAGCGCGCCGCTGGCGCGGCAGCGGCCGCCGTCGTCGAGGACGGAATGGTGCTGGGACTGGGAAGTGGGTCGACCGTCGCGCACTTTCTGCACGCACTGGCGGACCGCGACGTGGACGTGAGCGGCGTGGCGACATCCGTGGACACCGCGAACCAGGCTGAAGCGCTCGGATTGCAGGTTCGTTCCGTCGAGGAGATCGCGCGGGTGGACCTGGTGATCGACGGTGCCGACGAGTTGACTCCCGACCTCATGCTCACGAAGGGCGGCGGTGCTGCGCTGCTTCGCGAGAAGGTCGTCGCCCAGATGGCA